>NZ_JBFAMR010000007.1:77952-200700 GCF_040656595.1 Actinoplanes sp. NPDC049802 | reverse complement strand
GACGTCCTCGAAGGCCTCGAAGGCGCCCGCGCCTACAACGCCACCAGCCTCTCCACCCCGATCAGCGCCGACGGCACCACCGAACTCGGCGACACGCTCGGCGGCGAGGACCACGAATACGAGATCGCCGAGACCCGCGTCGCCCTCGGCCCCGCTCTCGCCACCCTCGACGAGCGCGAGCAGAAGATCCTCACCCTGCGCTTCTACGGCAACCTCACCCAGTCGCAGATCGCCGACCAGATCGGCATCTCCCAGATGCACGTCTCGCGACTGCTGACCAAGGCGCTCACCAAGCTGCGGGGCCAACTGGCTCCGGACTCCATCTGAGCCCCCTCCATCCGACGACGGCGGCGCCGACCAGCAGGTCGGCGCCGCCGTGTTGTACCGGTTCGGGCCGGTCGAGGCGATGTGACACAGACGCCATCGCCTCGACCGCTACCGGCAGTGAGGAAGCGGCCGACGGCCGCCCGAAGCGGACCACCACCGCGAAGGAGCCGGCGATCGACAAGAAGCCGTAGAAGTCGAGCACGACCACCGCCGATGGAGTCGGTCCGGGCCCTGGGTGCCCGGGCTGAAAGGTCTGATCGATCCCACCGCACAGGTCCCTGTGTCGGTTGCTACCGGGCGGCGCTACCGTTTAGCGGATGCCACCTACTGCCGACCTTCCCGGGCTCCTGCACAACGTGGCCCCGATCCTGGACCGCTGGGGTTATCTGGCGATCGGCGGCGTCATCGTGGTGGAGAGTTTCGGTGTGCCCGCGCCCGGGCAGACCATCATGGTCGCCGGGTCCATCTATGCCGGCGCGGGGCGGATGAACATCTACCTCGTCGCGCTGATCTCGTTCGTGACGGCGGTGATCGGCGACAACATCGGCTACTGGATCGGGCTGCGCGGCGGCCGCAAGATCGTGCACCGCTGGGGGAAGTACATCTTCGTGACCCCGGCCCGGCTGGAGAAGGCTGAACGGTTCTTCGCCAAGCGCGGTAACCGGATCATCGTGGTGGCGCGGTTCATCGACGGGCTGCGCCAGCTCAACGGTGTGATCGCCGGGATCACCCGGATGCCATGGAAGACGTTCCTGATCTACAACGCGATCGGGGCGGCGCTGTGGGTCGGGTGGTGGTGCACGGTCGCCTACCTGCTCGGCGCCAACCTGGTGCACATCATGGGGCAGGCGCACAAGTACAAGTGGCCGGTGGTCGCCGTGCTCCTGGTGGCCCTGGGCACTTACGTGACGCTGCACGTGCGGCACATCCGGCGGCGGCGGGCCCGGTCCGCGCAACTCGCCGTCGAGGAGAGCCAGACCCAGGCCTGACGTCTTCAGCAGGATTCTCCGTGGAACCCCAGCCGTTCGCGGCTGGGAGGAGAACGGGTCTCCCGCGGATCGGGACAGGGGCAGCCGGTACAGGCGTCGCCTGCTGACGGTGGAAGATTGCCGGACCGGGCGGTGCGGATCCTGTGCGGCCGTCAGGCGCCGGTTGTCAGTGGCCGAGGGGAGTCTTGGACGTGCGGCGATTCGCGTTCGCGGGGCGTACCTGCGTGATCACCGGGGCGGCCGGCGGGATCGGGGCGGCGCTCGCGCTCGACCTGGCGAAGCGGCACGCCGAACTGGCCCTGGTCGACCGGGACACCGAGGGTCTGGAGCGGGTTACCGGACTGGCCCGGGAGCTCGGGGCGGCGGGCGTCACGGCGTACCCCGTGGATTTGAGCGATGGCGGTGATCGGCTGGACCTGGCCGCGGAGGTCTCGTCGCGCCAGGGCCCGGCCGATCTTCTGATCAACAACGCCGGGGTGACGCTGCTCGGGACGTTCGAGGAGAACGGCACGGCCGACATCGACTGGCTGTTGGAGATCAACCTGCACGCGGTGATCCGGATGACGAAGGCGTTCCTGCCGCAGTTGCTGGGGCGGCCGGGTTCGCACCTGGTGAACATGTCGAGCCTGTTCGGGCTGTTCGCGCCGCCCGGCCAGGTGGCGTACGCGACGAGCAAGTACGCGGTCCGCGGCTTCACCGAGGCGCTGCGGCACGAGCTGGCACCCCGCGGGGTCGGGGTGACCGTGGTGCACCCGGGCGGCGTGCGCACCGGCATCGCGGCCGGCGCCCGCGTCAGCGGCCCCGACCCGGACGGCGAACAGGCCGAGCAGAGTCGCCGGTTCGCCGCGGCGGCGCTGACCCTGCCGCCGGAGGAGGCGGCCCGGCAGATCGTGGCGGCCGTGCGGAACCGACGCCCACGGCTGTTGATCACCCGTGAGGCGAAGGCGGGCGACCTGCTGACCCGGATCGCGCCGGCCCGCTACTGGGCGTTCACCGAGAGGCTGGGCCGGCTGACCGGGCGGCTGTGAGGATCGGGTGGCTCCGCCGCGTACCGGGAGGATCTGGAAGCGGGCGAAGCCGCGTACCGGGAGGATCTAGAAGCGGGCGAAGCGGTGGCGTTCCAGGCCGCCGATCATGGTGAAGTCGCCGCCCGCGTCGAGGGGGCCACCGGCCGGGTCGGTGCTCAGCACGCGTACCCCGATGACGCCGTTGGCCTCCGGGTTCCAGTCGGTGAGCCGGCCGTCGCCGGTGACGGCGGCCAGTTTGACGCGCGGGGCCGATCCGTCCAGGCAGGCGCCCTGGGCTCCGTTGCGGGTGGTGAGGCAGACCCGGTCGAAGTGGCCGCCGACGTACGCCACGCCGCCGACCGTGGTGATCGCGGTGGCGTCGCCGTCGAAGACCCGCTGCCAGCGGATGGTGCCGTCGAGGGTGTAGGCGACGGCGCGGCCGCCCTGACCGCCGGTGGCCGCGTAGACGCCGGTGTCGTTCACCGTGACGGCGTTCACCTCGGCCGCCACCTTGGGCCGGAAGTACCGGTCGAGGACGCCGGTGTTGCCGTCGACGGCGGCCAGGCGTACCGAGCGGCGGTCGTCGTTGACCTCGCGGAAGGCGCCGCCCAGGAAGACCTGACCGCCGGAGATCGCGAGGGTGTGCACGCGGTCGTCGGCCCCGGCTCGCCAGCCGGTGTCGAGGCGGCCGGTGGCCAGGGTGAACGCGGCCAGGTTGCGCAGCGCACGGCCGCTCACGGCGGTGAAGCTGCCGCCGAGGTAGAGGCGGCCGTTGCCGATCGCGAGGGCGTACGGGGTGCCGGTGATCTGGTGCTGGAACGAGGTGACGGTCCCGGTGACCGGGTCGATGCGGGCGATCGAGTCCCGTTTCTCGCCGGCGACCCGGTGGAAGCCGCCGGCCGCGTAGACGGCGCCGGGAGTGGCGGCGAGCGCGCGGACCGTGCCGTCCGCCGGGGGCGCCCAGTCCAGCAGCGCTCCGGTGCGACCGTCGAAGGCCGCCAGCCGCTGTCGTTCGTAGCTGCGCCCGCCCCAGCCGGCCTTGGTGAACGCGCCGCCGACGTAGACGGTGCCGCGGAGGTAGGTGACCGCGTGGACGGTTCCGTTGAAGGTGGGGGCGGAGCGAACGGCGGATTCGACGGCGTTGGCCGGTGCCGCGGCGGACAGGACGAGCAGGAGGGTCAGAACGAGCAGTCGCACATGGGTCTAACCCTCCCGGATGGGGGAAAGTCGCGCGATCTCCTCCGCTTGCGGGTCGGTTGCGGGTATCGGCGTGGACCGTTCCAGCGGGGCCGGGTCGGGCCGGCGCAGGCCCAGCATGACCAGCCAGTCGAGCAGTTGCCGGTGCACCGCGTCCGGGCCGTTCAGTTCGGGGGCGACCGGCCAGGCGGCGGGATGGACCAGCATCGCGTCGGTCTGCCAGCCGCCGAGGCCGCCGTGTGAACCGACCAGCTCCTCGAAGGCGGACACCTCCAGCGTCTCCGGGTCCACCGAGCTGATCACCACGAGGTCGCCGACGTGCGCGGAACTCTGATGGCGCAGCAGATCGGCGCGGGCGTACGGCCCGTACGGCAGGAGCGGGTCGGTGCCGGTGACCGACCCGTCGCGCAGCCGGTGGGCGCCGCCCGGCCCGTACGCCACCGGCCCGTCGTCGTCCTGGACCACCACGAGCCCGATGCCCGGGTGCCCGGCCAGCCCGCTGACCAGCCGCGGGTAGGCGTGCTCGATGGCCTGCCGGCCGACCCGGTGCGGGAACCGGTTCAGGTAGATCATCGACAGATTGCCGGAGGACACCACCATCGCCTCGGTGGCCAGCCGTCCCACCACCTCGTCGAGGCTCTCACCGAATCGCTGCCGGAAGGTGGGGCCCTGGCTCTGCCCGTGGTCGGAGAGCACCACGAGGTGGTAGCGGCGGGCCGCTTCCGGGGCGAGCCGTTCCAGCACGCCGAGCATCCGGTCCAGGTTCTCCAGCTGGCGCATCGACTCGGGGCGGGCCGGGCCGGCGTGGTGCGCCACCTCGTCGTAGTCGACCAGGTCGCAGTAGATGGCCGGGACGCCGCGGGCCATCTGCTCGGCGACCAGCGACACGTTGACGTCGCGCAGCAGCATCGAGGCGGGGCGCAGCGCCAGGAAGGCGCCGGACCGGCTGACCCGGGGCTGGAGGTTGCGGCGCCGCTGGAGCCGGGCCTGGTGCAGCTCGGTGAGCACCTCGGCGACACCGAGGACGAGGGCGCGGGTGAAGCCGTACGGCGAGGCCATGAACGCCGCCCAGCCCCGGGCCGTGCGGCCGGGCAGCGCCGCGTGGCTGATGGTCAGCAGGCTGGTGACGGCGTCGCCGCTGAACGCGTTGCTGATGCTCACCCCGCCGTCGCGCAGCAGCCCTCGCCCGTCGCTGAGCCGGGACTCGATGATGGCGGCGTCCCGGGGACGGTTGGAGACCATCAGCTTGCCGGTGTCCTTCTCGTACCACCGGAAGCCGGGTACCTGCCGGGTGGCGCCGTGCAGGATGCCGGCCTGGGAGGCCGGGGTGGTCGACGGCAGGCCGGTGTGCCAGCCGCGCACGGTGTGGCTGCCGGTGCGCAGCCAGTGGCCGAGCACGGGCAGGTTGCCGGCCCGGACCGCCCAGCGCAGCACCGGCTCGGCCACCCCGTCGAGTTGCACCATGAGCAGGCCGGGCTCGGTGCCGGCGGGCGGGCGGCGGAAGGCGAGGAGGCGGCCGTCGGTGCGGCGGCGGACGCCCCGCATCAGACGGCGGGCCTCGCGGACGAACGTGTCGTCGCTGCCGCTGTCGACCGCCCAGTCGAGCAGGGCGGCCACGATGACGGCCAGGATCGCGGCGACCACCAGGCTGGGCAGCCCGCTGATCCGGCTGCCCGGGTCGAACCGCAGCGCCACCACCATCACCACGACCTGGGCCACCACGCCGAGCAGCATGGCCGCCCAGCCGCCGAGGACGGTGATGCCGAGCAGCAGCAGCGGCCGCAGCACCGCGCCGACGGCGGCGACCAGCACCACGAGGCCGAGGGTGTCCACGATGTCGGTGCCGGCGACCCCGGGCATCAGCCACAGGGTGAGGGTGAGCACCACGAACGTGAAGGTGGCGCTGCGCAGCACGGCGCGGGCCCGGTTGACGGCCCAGCGTGCTTGAGTGCGGATGGCCACGAACCGACCATTACACACCGGCGCACCTGAACCCGAACGGGGGAACGGTGAGCCATCCGGGCTGTGGGGCGGATAACTTCGGGCCGGTGCGCTTCCGGTCGGCGTTCCCGCTCCTGGTCCTTCTGCTCGCCGCGTGCGGCGCCCCGCCGGCGCCGCTGCCCCGGGCGGAGCCGCTGCTGGTGGCCGGGTATCTCACCGAGTGGAGCGTCTACGGGCGCGATTTCCGGGTGAAGGATCTGGCGGCCGAGCGGCTCACCCATCTGACGTACGCGTTCGGCCGGGTCACCGGCGGCCGCTGCGCGACGGGTGACGCGTGGGCCGCCCATCAGCGTCCGGTCGCCGCGGTGGACAGCGTGGACGGGGTCGCCGACACGGCGGCCGACACGTTGCGCGGCAGTTTCGGGCAGCTGCGCAAGCTCAAGACGCGTCATCCGCGGTTGCGGGTGCTGTGGTCGTTCGGCGGCTGGACCGGCTCGGCCGGGTTCACCGAGGCGGCCCGGGATCCGGCCGCCTTCGCCGAGTCGTGCCGGGCGCTGCTCGCCGATCCGCGCTGGGCCGGGTTGTTCGACGGTATCGACATCGACTGGGAGTACCCGAACGCCTGTGGCATGACCTGTGACGACAGCGGTCCGGCGGCGCTCACCGGGATTCTGGCGGCGCTGCGGTCGGCGCTCGGGCCGGGTGCGCTGATCAGCGCGGCGGTGCCGGGTGACGTGGGACGGTTGCGGTCCGCCGACTACGCGTCGGCGGCCCGGCACGCGGACTGGCTGGGCGCCATGACGTACGACTATTTCGGGGCGGCCGGGAGCGGCAAGGAGACGGGTGTGCCGCATTCCCCGCTGACGCCCTACCCCGGCATTCCGCGGCAGACCGCCGCCACCTCGGCGACCGTGGACGAGTTGCTGCGGGCCGGGGTGCCGGCCGGGAAGCTGCTGATCGGGGTCGGCTTCTACGGGCGGGGGTGGACCGGGACGGCGCGCGGGCTGGAGGACTACCGGGTGCTGGCCGCCCGGTGCCCGCCGACCGGGACCCTGGGCGGTACGGCGTACGCGTCCTGCGGCGACCAGTGGTGGTCGTACGACACGCCGGAGACGGTCGCCGCCAAGGTGGCGTACGCCCGGGATCGCGGTCTCGGTGGATTGTTCGCGTGGGAGTTGTCCGGTGACAGCGACGACGGCGCGCTGCTGCGTGCGCTCAGCGGCTGATGCGTACCCACACGTTGTCGAGCACCCCGTTGAACTGGTCGTTGTCGCGGTAGGCGCCCTTCGATCCGATGCGCAGCGGCTGGTTGTTGGTGACGGTGAGCCCGGCCGGCACACGCGTCCGCCCGCGCAGCACGTTGTCGACGTAGATGTCGAGGAGGGTGCCTCTGCGCTGGCAGCGCACCCGGTGCCAGCGGCCGTCGGCGGTGGTGACGACGCTGCGGGCGATCCGGATGACGGGCCGCCGGACGTCGACCAGCACGCAACTCGGGTGCCCGGCGACGCCGTCGATCTGCAGCTTGTACTGGCTGCTCACGGTGGAGTAGCCCTTCTGGAGGATGTTCTGCCCGGGACTGGTCTGGCCGGGTGGCAGCAGCACGTCGGCGCCGAAGGCGATGTCCCGGGCGCCGGGGTTGAGGTCGGCCGAGGCGCCGCTCTGGAGGACGACGTGCGGGCAGACGAGCCGGGTGCACTTTCCGGGGAAGGCCAGGGCCGCCCCGGGGCCGTGCGCCACGGCGCGGACCCGGCCGCCCTGGTAGGAGAGCACGCGCAGGGTGTGGCCGTTGCCGGTCTCGTCGATGATGGCGCCGGCCCGCCCGTTGAAGCCGTAGTGCGCGATGAGCAACGGCTCGTTCGCGTACGCCGGCGTGGCAGCGACGAGGGTCGCGAACGCCAGAATCGCAGCGGACAAACATGATCTCATGCCCGGAATACTACTTATGCCGTATTCTGCATCCCCGGCTCAGGGACGGAACTCCTCCGGGCGCGTCGGCTTGCCGTCCTCCTTGCGGCCGAACAGACGCCAGCCCCGCTTCTTCTTCTCCACCACCGGCACGGCCTCACCGTTCAGCACGTCCAGGCGGTGCTTGGCCACCGGATTCTCCGGCTCCAGCCGCAACGACGTCTGCAACGCCTGCCGGGCCTGATCCACGTGACCGAGCGCGGCCAGCGTCACCCCGTGCGTGAAGTAGTAGTGCGCCTCGTTCGGGTCCAGGCCCACCGCCGTCCGCGCGGCCTGCTCCGCGTCGGCCAACTGCCGGTCCGCGGCCAGCAGCGCCCATGCCACCCGGTCGTGCCACAACGGATTCTTCGGCTCCACGATCACCGCGCGATAGGCCATGCTCATCGCCTCCTCGTGCCGCCCCAGCAGAGTCAGCGCGCGGCTCGCGATCGCCAGCGGGCGCGGATCGTCCGGCGCCAGATCCACCGCCCGGTTCGCCGCCTCCAGCGCCGGCTCCACCTGGTCCAGCGCCAGCCGGATCCGGGCCATCAGGATCCAGCCCGGCGCCGACTCCGGCCGCTGCGCCAGCACCGGCGTCAACAGCTCGGCCGCCTTCTCCGGCTGCATGTGCTCGAACAGGGCCGCGGCACGCGCCACCCCGAGGTCGCCCGGATCGGCGAAAGCCAGCGCCGGGGCATCGCTGGGGGAGGTCAGGGCCGCTCCAGGTTCGCGGTCAGTGATCACGCCGTTTCCATCGGCCGAAACCGGAAGAACTTTAGTGGTACGCAAGGGAACGGCACCGCCCGTACACCGCGATCTTCCCGCATGGTCCGGGCCGTGCCGCGCCCGCCGGGCTTGAGTGGGTGGTCACCCGGCGGCAGTGCCGCGGCGGCGGTGGATCAGCAGGAGGGTGTAGACGGTGGCGGTCAGCGTGGCCGCGGTGGCGGCCGGGCGCCAGGCGGGGCCGAGGGTGTCCGTGGTCCAGAAGCCGAAGGAGAGGGCGGCGCAGACGCCGGCGAACAGCCAGAGCGAATAGGTGGACAGCCGGCGCCCGGATTCGCCGGGCTCGTCGGCCGGGGCGGTGAGCAGCCGGACCGCGAAGCCGGCGGCGGTGGCCGTCCCGAGCAGCCCGCCCAGCCAGGACGCCGGAGCCACGAGGGCGGCCAGCAGCAGGGCGAAGGCCAGCCCGGCCGCGGTCACCGCGATCCGCTGGCGGCCGTGAGTGAGCAGGCCCCACAGGTAGCCGCGCAGCGACGGGTCCAGACGGCCCACGAAGTAGCCGGCATAGGCCGCCGGGACCAGCACCGCGGCGGCCGCGGCGAGCCGGGCGCCCGGCGCCGACGACTCGGCCACCCGCCAGCCCAGATAGGCGAGCAGCACCAGGATGATCGCGGTGTAGACCAGGAACTGCCGCAGCGCCGCGTCGAGCAGGAACCGGCTGGCGTCCTGGCGCGGGTCCGCCCGCAGCGCGCCGACCAGCCCGGAGGCGCCCCGGGCCAGCCGGGCCAGGGCGAACGGGTGGTGCCCGACCACGTCGAGAGCGGCCAGTTCGTGCCGGGCCACGGCGTGGTCCGGGGCGAGCCCGAGCGCGTCGCGCAGTGCCTGCCGGGCCCGTTCGGTGAGGTTCAGCTGCTTCATCACCATGGCGTAGGTGATCCGGAAATCGGCCTCCTGCGGGTCGAGCCGGACCGCCTCCCGGGCCGCGTGCTCGGCCTCCACCGGATGGCGGCCCTCCTCCAGCAGCGCCCAGGCCAGCCGGTTGTGCCGGTACGGGTTCTCCGGCTGCCGGTCGGCGGCGGCCCGGGCGGCGGCGATCGCCTCGTCGTGCCGGCCGAGTTCGGTGTGCACACGGCTCAGGGCGGCCAGCGCGTCCGGCCAGTCCGGGGCGTGCTCGACCGCGCGCCGGGCCAGTTCGTCGGCGAGGCCGGGCCGTTTCAGGGCGAGCTGGGCGTGGGTCATCAGCACGAGGGCGGCCACGTCGTCCGGGTCGGCCGCCAGCAGCGGGCCGAGCAGCTCCGCGGCGGCGGCCGGCTCACCGCGGCCGAGCTGGATCCGGGCCAGTTCGAGGTCGCGTGTCATCGTGGATCCTCGGCCGGGACGGTCGCGAAAGCCCGTACCGGGAAGGTGCCGAAGCCGGTCACCCGCGGCGGGGCGGCGGTGAACCGGGCGCCGGACGGCGGCAGCTCCCGCAGGTTGGTGAGGTGCTCGACGACCGGGATGCCGGCGGCCAGCAGCAGCGTGTGCGCGGGCCGTTCGCCGTTCGTCCCCGGTGAGATGTCGTCGATGTTGACGGCGTCGATGCCGACCAGGGCGGCGCCCCGGTCGACCAGCAGGCGGGCGCCGTCGTGGGTCAGGTAGGGGGCGCCGGTCGCGTACGCCGGGGTGGCCCAGTGCCGGTCGCCGCCGGTGTGCAGCAGCACCGCCCGGCCGGTGACCGCCACGTCGGACAGCATCTCGGCGGTGACGCCGCGCTCGCCGCCGACCGCGCGGACCACCACGGCCGGCAGTTCGGCGAGCCGGTCCAGCGGCAGCCCGGCCAGGTCGGTGCCGTCCGGGAAGCGGTGGAACGGGCTGTCCAGATAGGTGCCCGTGTTGCCGACCATGCTGATCCGGTCCACCGCGAACTCGGTGCCCGGCGCGTACACGCCGCGGGACGCCTCCCGGGTCAGGTGCGGGGTGATCTCCGGGGCCGGCAGGCCGGGGTAGGTGACCAGTCCGGCCGCGATGACGTGGCTGAGCTCGACGTACCGGACCCGTTCGGCGGGTGGCCGGCCGGCCGGCGGATGCGGTTCCGAGATGATCCGGATGTCGCGGACCTCGGCCCGCTCCACCCGCTGCGGGGCGAGCGCGGCCACCAGCAGCGCGGTGACCTCCTCCTCGGTGACGTCGGCATGCGGAATGTCCAGACGGAACCCGCGCGCCCGCAACTCGCCCCCGCCCTCGAGGGCGACCTCGGCGTCGAACTCGGCCCGGTAATCCAGCACGGCTCCCCCTATCGCAACTCGATCACGCCTTCGGTGATCAACCAGATGCCGAAGATAGCGAAGAGTGCGGCGGCTCCATACTTGATGACCTTTTCGGGTAGATGCCGCCCGAGGTAACGGCCGACCAGAATGGCCAGGGCGTCGGCCGCGACCATGCCGATCGTGGAGCCGATCCAGGTGCCGGCCCAGCCGTGCTGGGTGGCCAGCGTGATGGTCGCCAGCATGGTCTTGTCTCCCAGCTCGGCCAGGAAGAACGCGCCGCCGACGGCCAGGATCGCCGATCCGGTGGAGCGTTCGGCCTTGCTCTTCTCCTCGTCGGTGAGCGAGTCGCCGCGCAGGGTCCAGGCGCCGAAGGCGAGGAACGCGAGACCGGCGACCAGCGAGATCCAGCCGGTCGGGAGGGCGGCGCCGAGCCCGTAGCCGATGCCGACCGAGACGAGGTGCACCACGGCGGTCGCCACGGTGATGCCGATCAGCACCGGAACGGTCTTGTAGCGGGTGGCGAACGTCATCGCCATGAGCTGTGACTTGTCGCCGAGCTCGGCGACGAAGATGACCGCGAAGCTGATGCCCAGCGCGGCGAGGAAGGCTTCCAACTTCTCACTCCCGGTTGACACGACCGGGTTCTGGGCGCAGGGCGACCTCGACCCGGCCGTAATGAAAACGGCCTGGTCGAAGGTCTCGCTCGCCTCGTCGGAGGCCGCGCGGCCGGAGCCGGGGTGAACCGGGCTCAGTATGTCGACCGCGACATTGGGAGCTACTCCCCTTCGCGCGGTCGAGCATAGCCCATGTGCTGGTCAGCGGCCCGGTGTGAAACAACACTGGGCCGCTGACCAGGGCTCAGCGCCCGGCGATGATCCGCTGCAACCGCAGGCGCTCGTTCACCGTGCCGGCGCTCTTGCCGGCGGCCGCCAGCGGGGTCGGCTTCGCGATCGGCTCGCACTGCTTGTCGGCGCGGTTCGCCTTGACCCGGCCGGGCAGCGCGCCGGTGGCCAGGTAGTCGGCGATGGTGTTGTCCACGCAGGCGTTGCCGAACAGCGACCCGGCGTGGGTGGTGCCCTCGACACCCTCGATCAGGACCGACCGGGGGAAGAGGTCGCGGGCGCGCAGTGCCCCGGAGAACGGCGTGGCCGCGTCCAGGCTCTCGCTGATCAACAGAACCGGGGGAGCCTTGGCGCCGTCCACCTCGGCCGGGCGGCCGGAGTCACCGGCCCAGTGCCGGCAGGGCGCGTTGTACCAGGCGTTGCCCCAGGTCTCGAACGGCGCCTTCTTGTACGTCTTCCAGTTGTCCCGGGCCCACTTCTTCCAGCCCGACGGCCAGGGTGCGTCGGTGCACTGCACGGCCAGGTAGACGGCGTACCCGTTGTCGGCCGCGGTGGTCTGCGGGTGCTCCTCGTCGTAGAGCCGCTTCAGCCCGGCCGGGTCCTTCTTGGTGACCCAGTCGGAGAAGGCGCGGGCGACGTCCTGCCAGCCGAAGACGTAGTAGCCGGCCTGGAGGAAGACGTCGGTCAGCTCGGCCGGGCCGATCACGCCGGCCGGTTCGGCCGTCAGCGCGGCGAGCTGCTGGTAGTAGAGCTTCTCCACGGCGGCGGCGGTCCGGCCCAGGTGGTAGACCGAGTCGTACTTGGCGAGCCAGGCGAAGTACACCTTGATCGCTTTGTCGAAGGCGATGTCCTGGTCGAGGTTGGACCGGTACCAGACCCGGGTGGGGTCGACCACGCCGTCCAGGACCATCCGGTGCACCCGCTCCGGGTTCTTGGTGGCGTAGATCTGGCCCAGGTAGCTGCCGTACGAGAAGCCGTAGAAGCTGATCTTCTCGACCGCGAGGGCCTGGCGGATGCTGTCGATGTCGCGGACGGTGTCCTCGGTCGACATGTGGTCCAGCAGGGCGCCCCCGGCCTTGGCGCAGGCGGCGGCGTAGCCGGTGGTACGGGCGTGCCAGGCCTTCTCCACCTCCGCAGTGGTGGGCACGTAGGCCGGCCGGTTGTAGCCGGAGTACTTGCTGTCGCACGTCAGGGCCGGTTTGCTGGCGCCCACACCGCGCGGGTCGAAGCCGATCCAGTCGTACCGCGTGCCGACCTGTCTCGGCACGTGCTGGCCGAGGGCCGCCATGCCCCGGCCGGCGCCGCCCGGGCCGCCCGGGTTGACCAGGATGACCCCCTGGCGCTGTTGTTCGGGCGCGGTGGCCCTGATCCGTGAGACGGCGATCTGGATCTTCGTGCCGTCCGGTTTCGCGTAGTCCAGCGGCACGGAGAGATATCCGCATTCGGCGCCTTGCGCCTTCAGCGTCGCCTCGGTGCAGGCGCTCCATGTGATCGGCGCCGGCGCGACGCGTGCCGTCTCGGCCCGTACCGCTGTGACCGTGGCGCCGACCGCACCGAGCGCGACCACGGTGGCGGTCGCCCAGAATCTTCTCATACCAGCCCCTTGTGTCCGATTCACCCCAATGCTGCTGGGCGGTCGGCCGCCTATCACCCGTCCACGCCGAAGCGCCACCTCATAAGGTGCTTTTTGTGGTGAAGGGGGCGATCCATTCCGCCGGATATGCCGTCGTAGATGTGCAAACAACTCGGACGCGCCACCCCGGAATCCCTCCCGAAGGCCGCCCAGTTTGCGACTATTGCGAACCATGGACGAGTTCTGGCTCCACCCACGGTTGGGGACGGCGACTCGGGACGGACAGGCGCCGCGGTTCTATCTGCTGGCGCTGCAGCATGCCGTACAGACCCTGGACGCGGACCCGCGCTGGCAGCACTGGTGGCACCGGTCCGGCTTCCTCGACTGTGAGCTCGGCATCGTCACCGAGGGCCGGCTCGACCACCTGCGCCCGAGCGCCGACATCCGTCGCGTCGACAACCGGCTGCGCGCCAACTTCACCTGCGCACTGCCACCCGCCGGAACCGCCCGCGACGAGCTGGTCCAGCGGGCGGCCACCGAGGTGCGCACCATGTTCGAGCTGATCCGGGAGGCGCTGGCCCTGCCGGACCTGCCGCCGCCGCCCGCCCCGTCGGCCCCGCCCGAGGACGCCGGCGACGTGCCGGTCACCGCCAAGGGCCTGCCGTCCATCCCGCGGGAACTCGAGCCGCAGGGATACCTGACACTCACCCAGGTCCAGGACTTCTTCGGCTAGGGACCCGCTCGGGCCGGTGCGCGCCGGGGCCACGCTGCCGGGGGATCGTCGGCGCCTCCGGCTCGGCGTGCGCGGTGTCCGGGGCGGGCGGTGTGATCACCACGGCCGCGCCGGCCAGACCGATCCCGGCGTACCGCACCGGGCGTAGCGCGCGCAACAGCAGGGCGTGACCGACGCCCAGCAGCACACCACTCAGCAGACCGCCCGGAACGGCCCACACCAGCGGATGCCCGGCCGGCATGTCGAGCAGGGCCGGCAGGTCCCGCAACGCCAGGAAGGCGAGGCTGGCCAGGAACACCGTGGACGACACCGGCGCGACGAACCGGCCCCAGACCCCCTCGGCGCCGGGGATCCGGTTCAGGTGCAGCAACGCGGCCACCGCCACGAGCAGCAGCACCAGCAGGATGCTCAGGGCGCCGCCGACGATCAGCCAGCGGGCGGCACGCGGGCCCGGATCGGCGCCCGCCAGAAAGGCGCCGGCCAGCGTCGAACCCGCGATCAGCGACTGGGTCACCGAGGCGGCGCGCGGCGCGGCCGTCCGGCGACCGGCACCTGCCAGTACGGCGGGAAGCACCCGTTCCCGGCCCAGCGCGAACAGGTAGCGGGCGATCACCTGGTGCAGCGCCAGGGCGGCCACCAGCACGCCGGTCAGCAGCATGACGCGGCCCAGGGTGACGGCCCACGGGGCCAGCCGGTCGGCGGCCAGGTCGAAGAGCAGGTCGGCGCCGCGGGCCTCGGCCACCACGGCGATCCGGTCCGGCCCGGCGGCGACGAGCACGGTCCAGGAGAGACCGCCGAGCAGCAGGACGATCAGCAGCACGGCGAGGTACCCCCCGGTCCCGGCGCTGCGACGGGGCTGGAAACCCTCCTCGGCGTAGGCCGCGGTGGACTCGAAGCCCACGAAGGTCAGCGCCACGACGGCCAGCAGCAGGCCGAGCGCCGGACGGTCGAGCGCCGCCCAGTCGGTGATCCGGATCGAGCCGGCGGTGACCCGGTCGCCGAACGGCTGGAGCACGTTGGCCGCGCCGATCCCGGCGAGCACGGCCACCTGGGCGACCGCGAACAGGCCGATCAGTCCGGCCGCGACCTCGATCCGCATGGTGCCGCAGAGCGCGACCACCGCCCAGCAGGCCGCCGCCACCGCCCACCACGGCGCGGCGATCCCGAGGAAGCTCCGCAGCAGTGGGGCGGCGGTCACCCCGGCCAGCGCGTAGAGACCGAACTGGACCGCGTGGTAACCGGCGATCGCGAGCCAGGCGGCGGCCAGCCCGGCGGGGCGGCCGAGGCCGCGGGCCACCTGGGTGTACGCCGCCCCGGCGCTCGGGAACCGCCGGATCATCGCGGACTGGCCGCCGCAGAACAGCAGGAGCAGGAACCCGGCCGCGGCGAACGACCAGGGCACGAGCGTCCCGGCGCCGTCGGCGAGGACGGCCGGGACCACGGTGACGAGGGTGACGATCGGGGCGGTCGCGGCGAGCCCGAGAAGGGCGATCGATACGGCACCGACCCGGCCCGGGGCCAATCCCGGCGAAAGATCCTCCTCGGACATCTCCACGGATCTATTCAGTCGCACCCCACCGGCTTTGACAACCGTACGTATCGGCGCACTGACCGTTCGTGACCAGGTTGGCACGAACCCTGAACGGCATGCGCGTTTTCCTCAACTGCAACCGAGCCCGGCCGACTGCATCCATGTGCTCGCCACCCAGCAACTGACGGAGTTCCTGGCCGTCGTAGCCGACCGGCCCGACGAGGCCGCCGCGCAGCGTGCCGCTGTCGAATGCGCGCAGCGAGCGCTCGGCGCGGACCTCGCCGTGCTGACGGTCGCCTCCCGGGTGGCCGCCGCCGTGGGCGTGCCGGCCGAGGAGATCCCGGTGTACGCGCTGACCGCCGGCTATCTGGTCGGTCGCCGGTCCACGCTGCGGGCCGGCGACGTCAGCTACGACCTGGCGGTGGCCCCGCTGGGCGGCTCGTCCCCCGGGATGCTGGTGATCGGCCGACGCTCCGGCGAGTTCACCGACGAGGAGATCTGCCTGCTCCGCGGCATGGCCCGGGTTCTGGAGCTGAGCCTGCAGGCGCTGCACCTGGTCGAGGCGGAGCGCCGGCAGGCCGAGGAGAACAGCCGCCTCATCGACTCGCTGCAACGGCGGCAGCGACTGTTCGACGAGCTCAGCGCGGTGCAGCGGGCGATCGCCCAGCGCGAGCCGCTGAGCCGGATCCTGGGCCGGATCACCGAGGCCGCCGCCGAACTGCTCGGCGTCGACATCGCCGGGCTCACCGTGCTGGAGAGCGACGACCCGGGCCGGATGAGCCTGATCTCCGGGACCGGCATCCCCGACGAGGCGGTGTCGCGCATGCAACGCATCCCGATCGCCTCGCTCGGTGTCGTCGGCCTGGCGATCATGGGGGACGAGCTCGTCGCGGTGGACGACTACGCGGCCTCGCCGATCGCCGTGCCGGAGCTGGTGCGCTCGCAGATCAAGAGCGTGATGGCGGTGCCGGTGCACGAGAACGGCGTCGTGGTGGGCGCCATGTTCGCCGGTTCGCACGCCGAGCCGCGGGAGTGGGACGAGGCCGCTCAGGAGGTGCTGTCCGCGTTCGCCGAACACGCCAGCCTGGCCGTCACCGACGCCCGGGCGCTGCACGAGATGAACGCCTCGTTCCATGACGCGCTGACCGGTCTGGCCAGCCGTTCGCTGTTCGTCACCCGGCTGGAGAACACGCTCGGCGCGGACCGTGCCGGCGGGATCGCCGCGCTGCTGATCGGCCTGGACCGGTTCAAGGTCATAAATGACGCTCTCGGGCACCAGGCCGGTGACCGGTTGCTGGCCCTGGTCGCCGACCGGCTGCGCGACTGTCTGCGCACCGACGACACGGCGGCCCGGCTGGGCGCCGACGAGTTCGCGGTACTCCTGCCGGACTGCGGCACCGTGGACGCCGCCGTGCCGGTGGCCCGGCGGATCGTCACGGCGATGCGCGAGCCGTTCGACCTGGACGGCCGGGAGACGTTCGTGACGTGCAGCATCGGGGTCGCCTTCGGTGAGACCGGCACGGACGACGCCCAGGAGCTGATGGTCCGCGGCGACCTGGCCCTGTTCGAGGCGAAGAAGAACGGCAAGGACCAGTACGCGATCTTCGAACCGGCCATGCGGGAGTCCTTCCAGCGGCACCTGGAGATGGAGGCCGACCTGCGCCGGGCCGTGCTGCGGCACGAGTTCCAGCTGCGGTTCCAGCCGATCGTGCGGCTGCGGACCGGCGAGATCTCCGGCCTGGAGGCGCTGGTCCGCTGGCTGCACCCGGAGCGCGGGATGATCCCGCCGCTGGACTTCATCCCGCTGGCCGAGGAGACCGGGATGATCGTCCCGATCGGCGAGTGGGTGTTGCGCGAGGCGTGCCGGCAGGCGGCCCGGTGGAACGCGCAACGCGAGCCGGGCTCCACGCCGCTCACGGTGAGCGTGAACCTGTCGGCCGTGCAACTGGAACGGGCCGACCTGCCCGGCCTGGTGGAGTCGGCGCTGGCCGACAGCGGGCTGCTCGCCGGCAGCCTGATCATCGAGCTGACCGAGTCGCTGCTGGTGGATCATCGCCCGGAGACTCTGCAACGGCTCCAGACGATCAAAGCCCTCGGGGTACGCCTGGCGATCGACGACTTCGGCACCGGTTACTCGTCGCTCGCCTACCTGCGGCGCTTCCCGGTCGACATCATCAAGATCGACAAGTCGTTCGTGGACGACGTCGGCGACGTGCCGGCCGCGGCGGCGCTCACCCACGGCATCATCCAGCTGGGCCAGGCGCTCCAGCTGTCCACGGTCGCCGAGGGCATCGAGGACGCCGGCCAGCTCAGCGAACTGACGGACGGCAACTGTGAACTCGGCCAGGGCTACTACTTCGCCGAACCGCTGACCACCGACGCCATGCAGGAGCTGCTGTTCCCGTCGCCGGCCTGACCCGCACGCTCAGCCCGGCGGGCGCGCCGCCGGGCGTGCCTGGGCAGTGGCTCGCGGGTCCTCCACGGCGGGTACACGTCCGGCGTACTGGTAAAGGTTTGTTGGCTGGTTTGTAGCGACCGGCCAACCGGTGTTCCCCTGCGCGTCAACTTCGGGGCAGACGGTTGTCGGCATGGATGTTCTGCTGACCGTCGTAGTGCCGGTCTACGCGGTCGAGGGCTACCTCTACCAGTGTCTCGAATCCATCCGCGCCGGCCTGACCGCGGAGGAGAACGCAGCCGTCGAGGTGATCGCCGTGGACGACGCCTCGCCGGACGCCTGCGGCGCGATGCTGGACGGCTACGCCGCCCGGCACGGTGACCTGCGGGTGATCCACCTGCCCGGCAACGTCGGGCTGGGCCTGGCGCGCAACGCCGGGCTGGCCGAGGCACGCGGCGAGTACGTGTGGTTCGTGGACAGCGACGACTGGCTGCCGGCCGGTTCGGTCCGCGCCGTGCTGGAGCGCCTGCGCGAGACCGAGCCGGACGTGCTGCTCCTCGACCACCTGCGGGTGCACGAGAACGGCCGGTTGCAGACCGACGCCAGCTCGCCGCTGCTGGCCGGGCCGGTGGACCTGGAGCGCCTGCTCGGCGTGCAGCACACCGCCTGGAACCGGGTCCTGCGCCGGGAGTTCCTGGCCAAGCACGAGCTGCGTTTCCCGGCCGGATGGTACGAGGACGTCCCGTTCAGCAATCCGGTCCTGATCGCCGCCGAGCGCCTCGACGTGCTGAACCGGGTCTGCTACCACTATCGGGTCGGGCGGTTCGGCGCGATCACGGCGACCCGCAGCGACCGGCACTTCGAGGCCTTCGAGCAGTGGGACCGGCTGCACGCCTGGCTCGCCGAGACGGGTGCGGCGCCCGCGCTGAGAGTCCGCCTGTTCAGCCTGATGATCAGCCACCTGCTGGTGGTCGCCGGGAACGAGAGCCGGGTGCACCCGTCGCGCCGTCGCGCCTACTTCCGGCGGATCGCGGCGCTGTACCGGCGGCACCGCCCGGCCGGCTACCTGCCGCCGGCCGGTACCCCGGGCCTCAAGCACCGGCTCGTCGCGGCGAACAGCTACACCATGTACGCCGCCCTGCGCACCGGCTACCGGGTGGCCGGCCTGCGCCGCCGGTCCACCGAACGGACACCTGCGGTTTCCCAGGATCTCCCCGCACCGCCACGACCGGTCCAGACCACGTCCCTACGTTGACGGCGTGCTACGACCCGCCCGTGAGACCGACCGCGACCTGGTCCTGCCCTGGCGCAACCACCCATCGGTACGCGCGGTCAGCCTGACCACGCACGAGATCCAGCCCGCCGAGCACGCCGCCTGGTGGGCGAGACGCGGCGGTGACGTCCTGATCTACGAGGAGGACGGCGTACCGGCCGGAGTGGTGATCTTCGACGGCTCCACCTGGTCGTTCTACCTCGACGTCGCGGGGCTCGGCCCGCGCCTCCTGCCCGCCTGGATGCGGCTGGAGAAAGAGGCCGTCGAGTACGCCTTCGGCACCCTCGGCCTCGACACCCTCGGTGGCGAGACGCTCGCCGACAACAAGCAGGTCCTCGCACTGCACCGCAGATTCGGCTTCCGCGAGACGCGCAGATACGAACGGCTGGTCGACGGCGTGCCGAAGACGGTCGTCTGGACGGAGAGAACGAGATGAGCAACCGAAAGCCGTACATCGTCGCGGAGATGTCGGGCAACCACAACGGCTCCCTGGACCGCGCGCTCGCGCTGGTGGACGCCGCGGCCGACGCGGGCGCCGACGCCATAAAGATCCAGACGTACACCGCGGACACCATGACCGTGGACGTCAAGCACCCGCGATTCCAGATCTCCGCGGGTCACGACCTGTGGGGCGGCGACTACCTGTACCAGCTCTTCGAACGGGCGCACACACCGTGGGACTGGCACGCGCCGATCTTCGAGCGGGCCCGGGAGCGGGGCATCACGGCGTTCTCCAGCCCGTTCGACCGGACCGCGGTCGAGCTGCTGGAGAAGCTGGACGCGCCGATGTACAAGATCGCGTCCTCGGAGATCACCGACCTGCCGCTGATCCGGCTGGCCGCCTCGACCGGCAAGCCGATCATCATCTCCACCGGCATGGCGACGCTGCGCGAGATCACCGCCGCGGTGGAGGCCGCCCAGGGCGCCGGCGCCACCGACGTCACCGTGCTGAGCTGCACCGCCTCCTACCCGGCACCGCCCGAGGAGACCAACCTGCGGCGCATCCCGGTGCTCGCCGAGGCGCTGCGGCTGCCGATCGGGCTGAGCGACCACACCATGGGCATCGGGGTGCCGATCGCCGCGGTGGCGTACGGCGCCGTGCTGATCGAGAAGCACTTCACCCTGGACCGGGCCGACGGCGGCGTCGACTCGGCGTTCTCCCTCGACCGGGCCGAGCTGCGGCTGCTGGTCACCGAGTCGGAGCGGGCCTGGCGGGCGCTCGGCACCACCGCCATCGGCCCGACCGAGGCGGAGAAGGAGAGCCTGCGGTTCCGGCGCTCCCTCTACGTGGTCACCGACGTGCGCGCGGGCGACCCGGTGACCGAGGAGAACGTACGCTCCATCCGCCCCACCGGCGGCCTGGAACCGGAACTGATCGGCACCGTGCTGGGCCGTGTGTTCCGTTCCGACACCGCCAAGGGAACACCGCTCACCTGGGATCTGATCTGACGTGTGGCTCAAAGCTGACAAGCAGGAATGGAAGCAGTTCCGCACCGCGGCCGAGGTGTTCTGGCAGAAGAACCTGCCGCCGGCCGACGACGACGCCGTGATCCTGGTGGAGGCCTTCCACCAGGACGTCCGGGTCACCCTGCGCAACCTCGCGGTGGCCAACGCGATCCGCCGGATCCGCCCGGCCCGGCTGGTCGTCTTCACCGGTGTGGAGGAGGCGTGGCGCCGGACCCTGTGGAAGGGCTTCGACGTCTCGCTGGTGCGGGAGCTGGCCACCGCGTACGGCGCCGCGGAGACGATCGACGTCTGGGACATCGTGCGCAAGTCGGACCGCAAGCCGTCGTTCGACGTCTCCGCGTACGTCGCCGCTACCGACGCCCGGCTGGCGAAACTGCCGGCGCTTCCGGAGCGGCCGGCCGCGGAACGGCAGCGGTACGGCGACGGCCTGGCCGCGTTCTACGAGGACCAGTTCCGCCGCAACGTGGTGGCGCTCGTCACCAGCCACGTCGACTACGACCAGTGGGGCCTGGCCGTGGAGGTGGCGCGGCGGCGGAGCGTGCCGGTGATCCACACCCAGCAGACCGGCTGTCTCAAGGCGTACGCCCTGTTCCCCGAGCACGACACCGGCGCCGGCACGTTCCGTGAGGAGCTCACCCGGCAGATCGGCGACATGTTCGAGAGCCGCGTCTGGCCGCGCCGCGACAAGCTGCGCCCGGTGACCGAGCTGATCGCGTGGCGCGCCAAGGTGAACCTGGGCCGGCCGAGCTGGTGGCGGGGTGGGACGACCGCCTCCGTGGACCTGAACAATCCGGCCGAGCGGGCGGTGCTGCGCACCCACGCCGCGGCCCGGTTCGGCCTCGACCCCGAGCGGCCGATCGTGGCGGTCTTCAATCACGCCGTCTCCGACGCGCTCGGCACCAACCGGGAACTCTTCCCGACCCTGGCGGACTGGTTCGCCGGCACGGCGGCCTGGGCCGCCGAACACGACAGCGCCCAGTGGCTGTTCCTGGACCATCCGAGCCAGGCGCTCTACGACTCGACCGGCTTCTTCGGCTCGGTGGCGAAGCGGCACCACGGCGCGCGGCACCTGATCTTCCAGCCCAGCACCGCGCTCAGCAAGAACGCTCTGTGGAGCCTCACCGACCTGGGTGTGACGGTTCGCGGCAGCGTCAGCAACGAACTGCCGGCGTACGGCATCCCGGTGATCCAGGCGGGCTGGTCGGAGTGGAGCTCGTGCGGTCTCTCCACCGTCGTCGACTCCACCGAGGGGTACTTCAAGACGCTCGACGAGAGCATCAAGGCGATTCAGGACGGCGTCACTCTCATCACCGAGGAACAGGTGCAGCGGGCCCGGCTGTGGCTGTGGCTCTACCGCAGCGGCTCGGACGTGGTCACCCCACAGGTGCCACAGTGGGAGGTGTGGCCGGCGAACACCCTGCTCAAAACGATGCGTGCCACGTTCCGGCACATCGAGAGCGACGCCGACCCGCTGTTCGAGACGGTCGAGCGGATGTGGACCCGGCGCGAGCCGATGCTCACCCGGACCGATCTGTCATGAGCGTCGGCACCTGGTTCCGCACCGACTACGACGAGCCCGCGCTTCCCGCCGGCCTGCCCCTGACGCTGTCCAGCGGCATGAACCCGGCGGTGACGATCCTCGACCAGATGGTCCGCGGCAACGGCATCGTCGGCCGGGTCGTCGGCGACTTCGGCGCGATCGCACTCAAGATCCACGGCGGTGGGGGCCCGGTACGCGTCGCCGTCTCGATCGGCCTCGACGACGTCGCCACCCGCTGGTGGGCCGACCGGGTCCGCCCCTCCCGGCTCGCCGCGGAACTGCCCCGGCTGGTGGCGGTGCGGGCCCAGGGCCGCATCCACGGCGGCGCGGTGCTGGCCCGGCGGCAGGGCTGGCGCGGCGCGGCGAGTGCCGAGGCGACGCTCTCCTTCGACCTGACCGCCGGCGAGATGCGCGACGACGGCCTGCTCCTGGTCGAGATCGCGGAGACGGCACATCCGTCGTGGGCCGCCGGGCGCCTCTGTGCCCGCTCCGCGATCGGCCTGCGGATCAACCGCATCGAGGTACGCGAACAGACCGCCCCCACCCGCACCACCGGCCCGTCCGGGGCCACCGGGTGCGACTTCACGGTCATCCAGCCGGGGGCGCCGACGGCGTACCGGATCGTCACGGCGGCCGTGCCGTCGGCGCCACCGCTACCGCTCTCGCCGCGCAACCGGGTGACCCGGCAGAAACCGGCCCGGGCCGTCTTCAAGGTCGCCCGGGCCGCCCGGCGCGCGGCCGTGCGCGCCCTGCCCTCCCACCCGGGCGCCGTCGAGGAGGTGGTCGCCGCCGACCTGATCACCGGCGAGCCGGTGCCGGTGGAGACGACCCGGCACGACGACGAGACGCGGGTGCGCCTCACCGGGCCGGTGACCCGTCCGGTACTGCTCGGGTCCGCGAAGCCGCAGCCCACCCTCTCCTGGCGTCTCACACCGGTGGAACCGGCATGACACATCGACCGCTCCTCGGCGACGACGCCGTGGACAACCACCGGGTGCTGCAGGATCTGCTCGACAGCCGGCCGGGCGGCAAACTGGAGCTGCCACCCGGGCGGCATGTGCTCGCCGACGGTCTGCGGGTTCCGGAGGGATGGACGATCCGTGGCGTCTCGCCGGACGGCACGTCGCTGGTCGCCCTGGAACGGACCGGCCACCCGGTGCTGCACGTGCTCGGCTCCGGCGTCTCGATCAGCGACCTGGCACTGTGCCCGGCGCCGTCGGATCCGGGCGAGCACGGCGGCGACCGGGGCACCGGCCTCACCATCGGCGAGTACCTCTACCGGGACGCCCCCTCCTGGGTCGAGAGCGTCGACGTACGGCGGGTGCGCGTGGACCACGGTGAACTGCGTACCGCGAACGGGATCGCGGTGATGGGCGCGGTCCGGGACACGACCCTGCACGACGTCACCGTCACGGGCGGATACACCGGCGTGGCGGTGCACTGGGGCGCGGCCGGCACGGACGTCTCGTCGATCACCGGCCCCACCTTCCACCCGAACCGGCTCACCGTCACCGACCTGCGGGTACGCGACGCGATCGAGGGCTTCTACCTGAGTTCGGTGCACGACGTACGCCTGCTCGGCGCGTGTCTGCGCGACGTGGAGATGGGTTTCCGGCTGTTGCCCGGGGACAACACCGACCGGTTCGTGTCGTCGCCGGACATCGGCGCCCGGATCGAGATCGCGGACGTGTGCGTCCGATGGCACGGCCCGCTCTACGCGGTACGCGTCGCCGGCTGGGGGCGCAGCGAGGTGGACGGGGTGGTGAGTGTGCTGGCCTACCGGGACGCGGTGATCCGGGACTGCCGGCTCACCGGCGCCGGGTCCGCGGACACCTGGTCGCCGGTGCTCTTCGAACGGGCGAGCGGCGTCGAGTTGCGCGACGTCCGGCTCACCACCGGCGCGGCCGATCACTGCCGGCTCAGCGGCTTCTGAAACCGCGTCCGGCCGACACCGGGAGGTCATCTTCTGGACGCCGTGGGGACGACTGCGCCGACTACCGTCCGGCGGTCTATGCCCACTCTCCCTCGACACCTCGCCCACGCGGCCGTTCTCGCCGCTCTGCTGGTCGCGACCGGTTGCACCGCCCCGGAGCCGCCCGGGCCCACGGCCGCCTCACCTGCCGGGTCCGTCGCGCCGGCGCCCTCGCACGTGCCGTCGCCGGAGTCGGCTCCGGTGGCGCGGCCGAACATCGTCTTCCTCCTCACCGACGACCTGTCCGGCAACCTGGTGCCGTACATGCCGAACGTCCTCGCGCTCCAGAAGGACGGCACCACGTTCTCGAACTACACGGTCACCGATTCGCTCTGCTGCCCGTCCCGGGCCTCGATCCTCACCGGCCGGTACCCGCACAACACCGGCATCGTGAAGAACAACGGCTCGGACGGCGGCTTCCGGCTCTTCCAGCGCCGCGGCGAGGAGAAGTCGACCTTCGCCACCGACCTGAGCAAGGCCGGCTACCGGACCGCGTTCTACGGCAAGTACCTCAACGAGTACTGGCCGGGCGTCACGGTCGGCGGCTCGAAGAAGCCGCATGTGCCGCCGGGCTGGACGGAGTGGGCCGCGGGCGGCGACGCGTACGACGGCTTCGACTACGCGCTGAACGAGAACGGCACGGTCCGCAGGTACGGCAGCCGTCCCCAGGACTACCTCACGGATGTGCTCTCCGCGAAGGCACGGGACTTCATCACCGGATCGGCCGCCGCGAAACAGCCGTTCATGGTGGAGATCTCGACCTACATGCCGCATCTGCCGTACGTGCCGGCGCCACGGGACGTGGGGTCGTTCCCCGGGTTGAAGGCGCCGCGCACCGCCGCCTACGGCCGGGTCCCCACGAACGCCCCGCCGTGGCTGGCGCCGCATTCGGCGCTCACCGCGGCGCAGATCGAGCACATGGACCAGGGCTTCCGCCGCCGGGTGCAGTCGGTCCAGGCCGTCGACCGGATGCTCGGTGACTTGCGGAACACCCTCACCGAGGCCGGCGTCGCGGATGACACCGTCGTCGTCTTCAGCTCCGACAACGGTTACCACATGGGCGAATATCGCCTGAATCCCGGCAAGATGACGGCCTTCGAGACCGACATCACGGTCCCACTGGTCGCGGCCGGACCCGGCGTGAAGGTGGGGCACGTCGTCAGCGCGCCGGCCGAGAACATCGATCTGCGCCCGACCTTCGCCGACCTGGCCGGCGTCACGGCTCCGCCCGAGGTGGACGGCCGCAGCCTCAAGCCCCTGCTCGCCGGAACCACACCGGCCGGCTGGCGGACAGCGGCCCTGATCGAGCACAGCGATCCGGCCACCGACCCGGCCGACCCGGACTACAACCGCGAGTCCGAGAACATCCCGCCGTCCTACGACGCGCTGCGAACCGCCACGTTCACCTACGTCGAGTACGTCGACGGCAGCCGCGAGTACTACGACCGTCGCTCGGACCCGGACCAGTTGCTGAACCTGGCCGGCGGCCTCGACCCCGAACATCTCGCCGTGCTGCACGGGGCCCTGCGGGCTCTGGCGACCTGCGCCGGGGCCGATCCGTGCGCCGAGGCCGGCCGGATCATCGAAGCGGCTCCGCCGCCACCGGGCCGGTCACCGTGAGACCGACGGCGCGGTATTCGAATTCTCGCCGTGTTCGCACGAAATTAAACTACTGATCAAATACGTGCGTTGATCCGTACCGTCCGTGTGCCACGCTGGTTCCCCACATCGGTTCGGCGAGGGCCGGCGCAGGGGAAAGACGGAAATGAGCAGACGAGTATTCCTTCATGTCGGCGCACCGAAGACCGGCAGCACATTCGTACAGAATGTGCTGTGGGACAACAGGGAATCACTCAAGCGCGCCGGATTCCTGCTGCCCGCCGGCCGCAAGGAGCAGGACGACGCGATGGCCGACCTGCGCCAGGCGCCGTGGCGCGACCCGGACGGCCGGTGCACCTGGGACCAGCTGGTGGAGCCCCTCCACCGGTGGGCGGGCGACGTGATCATCACGAACGAGGGGCTGGGCGGGGCCACCGCCGAGCAGGCCGCCCGCGCGGTGGCGAGCCTGCGTCCCGCCGAGGTGCACATCATCGTGGTGGGCCGTGACCTGTGGCGGACCCTGCCGTCGATGTGGCAGGAGAGCATCCGTTCCCGCAGCCTCTGGAGCTTCGAGGAGTTCCTGCGCGCCATCGAGGAGGGCCGGCACGACGCCTTCTGGAACCACACCGCGAACCGGATGCTGCTGCGCTGGGGCGACCTGGTGCCGCCGGAGCGCCGGCACCTGATCACGATGCCGCCACCCGGCTCGCCGGAGCTGCTGCTCTGGGAACGGTTCGCCGGTGTCGTCGGCATTCCGGACGGGCTCTGCGAGATCGGCGAACAGTCCGCGAACCCGTCCCTCGGCGCCGCCGAGATCGAGCTGCTCCGCCGCGTCAACCGCGCTCTCGGCGACCGGCACCCACACCGGATGCCGTACCGGAGAGTGGTTCAGCGGCACCTGATCAATCCGGTGCTGAAAAGCTCGAAGAACGATTTGAGATTCACCATCGGCATGAATCGCGCGAAATGGATCTCGGACCTCACCGAGGAGCGGATCAAGGAACTCCAGGAATACCCGTGCCATATCGTCGGCGACCTCGGCGAGTTGCGTCCGGCCGACATGACCGAGGGCGTCTCCTTCGACCAGATCACCGAGAAACAGATGATGGACCTCGCCGTGGAGACCATCATCCAACTGCTCGGGTACGCCGACGAACTGCACCGGCAGGCCGAGTTGAGCCGTGGCGACATGCTGGCCCGGATCAAGAAGCGGGTCCGGCGGCGCCTGCCCATCGGCCGGGTGTGATCAATGCTCCCGAGCCCGCCCGCCGCCTTCCCAAGATCTTGATCTACAGTGGATCGACGGGCGCGCTCGCCTGCGAGCAGTGCCCGTAACCGGCCGGGGTGGACGCCGCCACGTCCCCCCGGCCACCACCCGCCGTGTCGGCTAACGTCGCTGATCATGGACCTCGACGTCGACCGCGCCGCACTGGCCACCGTCTCCGCCGGAGGCGCGCTCGGCGCCCTGGCCCGCTACGGCATCGCCACCGCCTGGCCGACCGCCCCGCACGGTTTCCCCTGGTCCACCTGGCTGGTCAACGTGACCGGCTGCTTCCTGATCGGTGTTCTCTACACCCGGGTCCAGCGGCGCCTGCCCCGGCTGTTCCTCGGCGCCGGTCTCCTCGGCGGGTACACCACCTTCTCCACGGCGATCGTCGAGGTGTCCCACGCGGGCCTGGCCTATCTGGCGGCCACCGTCGCCGGCGCGGTCGCCGCGGTCGCCGCCGGAAGCGCCCTGGCGCGATGACGGTCCTGCTGGTGGCTCTCGGCGCCGCGGTCGGCGCTCCGCTGCGCTACCTGACCGACCGGGTGATGCGGGCCCGGTTCGGGGACGCCCTGCCCTGGGGCACCCTCACCGTCAACGTCGCCGGTTCGTTCCTGCTCGGGCTGCTGCTCGGGCTGCCACTGCCGGCCGGCACGGTCGCGCTGCTCGGCACCGGGTTCTGCGGGGCACTCACCACCTGCTCGACCTTCAGCTGGGAGATCCTGTCCCTGACCCGGCGCTCCGAGATCGCCGCGGCGGCCGGGTACGCGCTGCTCAGCATCACGGCCGGAACGGGCGCCGCCGGGATCGGCGGCGCCCTCGCTCAGGCGGTCAGCTGACCGGGACGAGCTCCCGCTCGACGCGGGGCTCGTCCGGCTCCGCGGGCGGCTCGTGGGCCACCTCCGGCAGCCAGCCCAGCCAGCTCGGCAGCCACCAGTTCGACCGGCCGAGCAGTGTCATCACCGAGGGCAGCAGCACCGCCCGGATGATCGTGGCGTCCAGCAGGACCGCGGCGGCCAGGCCGACGCCCAGCTCCTTGGTGGCGGTCAGCGGCAGGGTGGCGAAGAGGGCGAACACCGCGACCATCACCACGGCCGCGCTGGTGATCACACCGGCGGTCCGGCCGATGCCCTCGCGGACCGCCTCCCGCGTCGACAGGCCGCGGTCGTGGCCCTCGCGGATCCGGCTGACCACGAAGACGTGGTAGTCCATCGACAACCCGAACAGGATCACGAAGAGGAACATCGGGATCCAGTTGGTGATACCGCCGCCGGAGACGAAGCCGAGCTGCTCCTCGAAGTGCCCGTACTGGAAGACGTAGACGAGCATGCCGTAGGCGGCCGCGACCGACAGCAGGTTGAGCAGCAATCCGGTGACCGCGACCACCACCGACCGGAACGACACCAGCAGCAGGATGAACGCCAGCCCCAGAACGAACGCGAACACCAGCGGCAGCGTCTTGTCCAACTGTTCGTTGTAGTCGACGCCGCCGGCGGTGGAGCCGGTGACGAGCGCCGTGGCGCCGTCGATCCGGCCGAAGGTGTCCGGCACGACCCGGTCGCGCAGCAGGTTCAGCGCGTCGACGGCGACGCTGTCGCTCTCCTTGCCGGCCAGGCCGACCGAGACGACCGCGACGGTCCCGGCCGGGTTGACCTCGACACCGACCGGCTCGACCAGTTTGCCGTCGCTGGCCTGGATCGCCGCCTTGAGCCCGGCCAGCGCCTTCTCGAACTCGGGGGTCTCGACCGAGTCGTCCTCGACCACGATCTGCGCCGGGGTGGTCTTGCTGGGGAACGCCTGACCGATGGCGAGGAACGTCTGCACGACCGGGGCGTCCGGCGAGATGTCCTGAATGGCCTGGCCCCGGGTCTTCAGGTCGAGAGCGGGGTAGGCCAGCGCACCGAGCGCGGCGACGGCGACGATCGCGGAGACCAGCGGCTTCGCGAGAACGACCTTGAGCAGTCCGTTCCAGATGCGGCCGTCGCTGCTCCGGCGGTACAGGCCGGGGATCTTGATGGCGTCGACCCGGTCGCCCAGGGCGGACAGCAGGGCGGGCAGCACGGTCAGCGAACCGAGCACGGCCGTGGCCACCACCAGGATCGTGCCGGTGGCGAAGCTGACGAAGACGACGTCCTGGGTGAAGAACATGCCGGCCATGGCGATCATGACGGTCAGACCGGAGACCCAGATCGAGCGGCCCGACGTCTGTGCCGCGATCATCAGTGCCCGGTGCGGATCGGCTCCCCGGCGGCGCTCGTCGCGTTCCCGGCGGATGTAGAACAGGCAGTAGTCGACGCCGACGGCCAGGCCGATCAGGAGCATGACGTGCGTCGTCTCGTCGACGGCGGGGGCGTACCGGCTCGCCGCGGCCATCAGGCCGATCGCGGCGACCACCGACATGATCGCCAGCAGCACCGGGAGGAACGAGGCGACCACCGCGCCGAAGGCCACCAGCAGGATGCCCAGCGTGACCGGGATGGAGAGCATCCCCAGACGGTTCAGGCCGCCCTCCAGCTCCTCGCTGACCAGCTGGTCGGCGCTCGCCGAGCCGGCCTCGGCGATGTAGAGGCCGGGATGGTCGCTCTGCACCCGCGCCACCGCGTCCAGAGCGGGATCGACACGCTCCGCGGCGGTCTCCGGATCACCGGCGATGGTGAAGGTGACGAGCGTCGACCGGCCGTCCGCCGACTGGATCGGCTCCTGCACCTCGGAGACGCCGGTGGTCGAACCAAGAATCCGGGTGATCTCGGCGGTGGCCGCCGTCCGGTTCGACTCGGCCCGGTTCTGGATCAGCACCATCTCACCGGCCGGCTGCTCCGGGAACCCGGCGGCCGCGACGATCCGGTCGGCGTCACCGGAGTCCCCGTGCCCGGCGGTGCCCTCGTCCGCCTGACTGGTGCCGATCATGGCGCTGAGAACGACGGTCGCGGCCACGAAGGCGATCCAGCCGAATATCGCGAGCGCCCGATGGCGGGCGCTCCAGATCGCGGCACGAGCCGCGATGCCCTTGACGTTTTCCCTGTTCTCCATGGGGAAAACGCTATGGAATCCGAGGTGGCCGAACGATCAGGCGAGCACCCGGATCCGGGGTAGGGCTAGCCCTACGCCTGGAGGTAGGCCAGCACCGCCAGGACCCTCCGGTGCTGCTCCTCGTCCTGGTGCAGGCCGAGCTTCGTGAAGATGTTGCGGACGTGCTTCTCCACCGCGCCGTCGGTGACCACCATCTTGCGGGCGATCGCGGCGTTCGACAGCCCCTCGGCCATCAGGCCCAGCACCTCCCGCTCGCGTGGGGTGAGGCTGCGCATCGGGTCGTCGCGCCGGCGCCGCACCAGGAGCTGGCCCACCACCTCCGGGTCCAGGACCGTGCCGCCGTCGGCCACCCGACCCAGCGCGTCCAGGAAGTCGCCCACCAGGGCGACCCGGTCCTTCAGCAGATAACCGACCGCGCCACGGCGGTCGGCCAGAAGATCGTCGGCGTACGAGACCTCGACGTACTGCGAGAGGACCAGGATCGGGCTGCCCGGCACCGCGGTCCGGGCCTCGACGGCGGCGCGCAGCCCCTCGTCGGTGTGCGACGGCGGCATCCGGACGTCCACGATGGAGACGTCCGGACGATGCTGCTTGATCGACTCGACGAGGGAAGGCCCGTCGCCGACGGCCGAGACGACGGTGTGACCGTTCTCCTCGACCAGGCGGATCAGGCCTTCCCTCAACAGCACGGCATCGTCGGCAATCACCACTCGCATGCCGCCATGCTGTCAGATCGGCAGGGCCGCCGTGAGCCGTGTGCCCTCGCCTTCCGGGCTGTCCACCGAGAGCACTCCCCCGGCGGCCCGGACCCGGTCGTCCAGCCCGGCCAGGCCGTGACCCTTGGCCAGGCTCGCCCCGCCCACCCCGTCGTCGCTGATCGTGACGATCAGGCCGGTGGCGATCCGCTGGACGCTGACCTGCACCTCGTTGGCGTGGCTGTGTTTGGCGACGTTGGTGAGCGCCTCGGCCACCACGAAGTAGGCGGTCGACTCGACGGCCGGGTCGAGCCGGTCGATCGGCGGCGCGTCCAGATCCACCGGCACGGTGCACCGGCCGGCCAGCGCGGTCAGCGCCGCCCGCAGGCCGCGGTCCACCAGGATCGGCGGGGCGATGCCACGGGACAGGGCGCGCAGCTCGTCCAGCGTCTCGCGGGTCTGGCTCAGGGCCTCGGCCACGATGGCGCGGGCCCGCTCCGGGTCGTCGGCGAACTGCTGCTCGGCACGGCCCAGGTCCATGGCGAGACGGACCAGTCGCTGCTGCGGGCCGTCGTGGATGTCGCGCTCCAGTCTGCGCAGGGCCACCGCCTCGGCGGAGACGGCCGCCGCCTTCTGCCGCTGGGCCAGGTCGCGGGCCTCCTCGGCGGCGGTCACCTGCTCGCGCAGCTCGTGCACGCCGTTCAGCAGGCCCTTCGCGAAGTACGCCTCCATCAGCGCACATCCGCGGACCACCCAGTACAGGGTGCCGGCGAAGAAGACGCCCAGGGCCAGGTAGAACATCGACCGGTTGAGGTACGTGTCGGCCAGGCCCAGGATCTCCGGCAGGTCCTGGTTGTCCGGGCCGGACGGGAGCGTCCAGCCGTACAGCGGCCAGGTGAGGCCGCCGATCGCCCCGGCCCACCAGGTGAGGGTGAAGGAGAACGCCAGGGTGCTGGGGATGAAACGGAAGATCGCGTGCAGCAGGTCCAGCCACGACTGCCCGTCGGACAGCGAGACGAGCATCCGCCGCAGCCCGCCCTGGTCGCGGCCGCTGCGGTAGACCGGGTGCGGCACCTTCCGGTTCAGCACCGCCCCGATCCTGGCCCGCTCCACCACGGCGAAACCACGGCACAACATGAGCGTGGCGACCAGGATCGGGAGACCCACCCAGATGATCACGGTGCCGGCGCCGACGCCGAATCCGGCGAGGCCGACGACCACGGTCATCAGCCCGATCGGGAAGCCGATCAGCACGTACTGGGTGTCGATGCCCAGCTGGCGCAGGTAACGCCGGGATGGGCTGAGGGTGGGCGCCGCACCGGCGTATGTCGTCGTCATGCCGTAAACGCTAGGCATCGGCGCCCTCCCGTGCGATCCCGCAGACCGCCGCTCAGAAGGTAGGGATAACCCGACCTCAGTGGTGGTCGGCCATGTGTTCGCGCAGCGGCACGATGAACGTGTCAGCCGCGGCCGCGGTCGACGCCGCCGAGGCCGACGCGACCTTCCAGCTGCTGTGACCGGGCATGGCCGGGGTCTTCTTGCCGTACAGCCACTTGGTCAGGAACGGCTTGAGGTTCTTGCCGGACACCTTCGAGGCGAGGGCGATGAAGTCCTGGGTCGAGGCCGACTTGCCGCGGTACTTGCGGACCCACTCGCGCTCCAGCTTGGCGAACTTCTTGGCGCCGATCTTCTGCTTGAGGGCGTAGAGGACGAGCGCGCCACCGGCGTACACGTTCGGGTTGAAGACGTCCCACACCGACTTCGAGCCCTTCGGGCGGGCCACCGGGCCGTACTCGGCGCGCAGCATGTCACCGGCCTGGTAGACGGACTTGAAGTAGGCGTCCAGGCTGGTGAAGCCGGTGTACTTCTTCAAGGCCTTGGTGTCGGCCGCGTAGAGCAGCTCGTACCAGGTGGCGTGGCCCTCGTTCTGCCACACGTCGCTCCAGGACTTCGGCGACACGCTGTTGCCGAACCACTGGTGCGCCAGCTCGTGCACCATGATCGGGTTCAGGACGTACGCCGGAGCACCGAACAGGCTGGTGTCGTAGAGCGACAGGGTCTGGGTCTCCAGCGCGAAACCGAGGTTCGCCTCGATGACCAGCGAACCGTAGTTCTCGAACGGGTACTTGCCGACCCGCTTCGTCATCCAGGTCATCTGGGCGCGCTCGACCTTGGCCTTGGCGAGCAGCTTGCCGGCCAGCCGGTGGGGGACGACGTCGCGGATCTGCACCCCGTCGACGGCCTTGCGGTTGTAGACCACGAAGTCACCGGCGACCACCTGGGCGAGCTCGGTGGCCATCGGCTTGGCCTCGCGGTAGACCGAGGTGGTGTAGCCGCCCGCGGTGGACGTCTTCAGGTGCTTGCCGCTGGCCACGCCCTTCCAGCCGGACGGGACGGTCACCGCGATGGTGTAGGTCGCCTTGTCCCGCGGGTGGTCGTTGCTCGGGAAGAGGTTGTGCGACGCGTCCGGCTGGCCGGCGAGCACCGTGCCGTCCTTGGTCGCGATGAAGCCCTCCGGCTCGCCGCTGGTGGCCGAGACCGGGGTGGCGGTGAAGTCGTTGACGGTGACCAGGAAGCCCTTGCCCTTCGGCAGGTACGCCGACGGCGTGATCACCAGTTCCTCGCCGGACCGGCTGAACGTGGCGGCCTTGCCGTTCACGAACACCGAGCCGACGCTGTTGCCGGCGAAGTCGAGGTTGAACCGGGAGAGGCTCTGCGTCGCCACCGCGTTGATCGTGACGCTGCCGTTGATGGTCTGCGCCGGGCTCTTCGCCGGGTGTTTGAGCCGCAGGTTGTAGTTCGTGACGTCGTAGCCACCGTTGCCGAGCAGCGGATAGAGCCGGTCACCGAGGCCCGCCGAGCCGGGGGTGGCGCTCGCGGCCGCGGACGCGGGCGTGACACTCCCGGCGATGCCGACCAGCACGGCCGTGCTCGCGGCCAGCACCCCCGTCAGCCGGCTTTTGATAATCTTGGACATGGACGGGACGGTACGCCCCCGGCGCAACGTCGATCAATGGCCTTACGGCTGGATCACAGTGAGCCGAGTGAATTCTTTGGGCAGGTCGTAACCGTCCCAGACGGCGCCGAAGGTGAGCGCCGAGCCGAACGGGACGATCCGGTCCACACCGCGCCCGCCCAGCTCGGCCGCGAAGGCGTGCAACTCGGCCGGGGTGAACCCGAAGTGGCTGACCGTCTGGTCCTGCCGGTTCATCGCCGGCACCAGGTCGAGCAGCGAATCCACCCGGGCGAACGGGAACGCGCCCGCGCCGATCCACCGCCGGGGCGCCCGCTCGGCGCCGGCCAGGGTCACCGCGGTCACCCGGTTGTCCGGGAAGTCCAGTGCCGTGGCGGCGCCGGTGGCGGCCAGCCCGTACGCGTGGACCCGCTTCTCCACCGCCATCGCCGCGTCGACCGTCCAGCCGCGCCGCTGCACCACGTCGAGCAGCAGCTCCAGGAACTCGGCCCGGACGTCGGCCGGATCGCCCCCGCCGACCAGGAACACGGTCCGTGGCGACGAGCAGGCGGCCTGGTCGAACCAGTACGCGTCGTTGGCGAACCCGGTCACCGCGGCGCGCCGGGCGGCCGGGTCGGCGGCCCGCCAGCCGGGCACCGACAGCACCGCCCAGGACGTACGGTCCGGGAAGGTCAGATCGCGTGCCGCCGGCCGCAGCGGATGCTTGCGGATGGCGTCGACGGCGGCGTCCCCACCCCAGATGACCCGCAGGTCGCACCACCGGCTGAGGGCGGCCGTGACCGCGTCGTCGTAGCCGTAGGTGACCATCCGCTGGGTCCGCCTGATCACCGGGTCGCCGTCGACCGCGTCGAGCGCCTCCAGGACGGCCTCGGCCGCGCCCGCCGAACGCGACGAGATCCGGACCACGTTGTGGTTGCCGGCCAGCGCCGACAGCGCCCACGAGTAGACGAAGATGGTGTCCACGTTGGCCGGTGGCAGGTGGAAGACGTTGCCCCGGGGGAAGACCAGCGCGTCCGGGCGCCGCATGGCGGTGACCGCGCGGGAGAGTTCGGCGGGGCGCAGGAAGTAGCCGAGCGACCCGAGTTCCGGGAAGCGGCGGGCCACGGCGGGGGCGAGCAGCCGCCGGGCCAGCGCCCCGAGGAAGTCGACGACGCGCGGGTCACCGACGGCGAGCCGGTCGTCCGAGGGGGCGGTGAGGTCGCCCTCGGCTCCGAACCTGAACTTCATGATCCAGCGCTCCGATACGTGTCCGAGCAGCCCCGGGCCTCGGCGCGGGGCAGCCGGCCGAGCACCGAGAAGCGTTTGCCGGGCCAGGCGCCGTCGTCGATGCCGTGCACCACACCGAGGTCCTCGGTGAGCAGCACGTGCCCGGGGTACGAGGTGGGAAGGGTGCTCACGACCTCCAGGAGGCCCGGTTCGCCGGGCGGGAGCTCCGCCCAGGTCTGCGGGTCGCGAACCACGACGTCCGCGAAGTCGGGGCAGTACAGCGAACCACCGTCCGGGCCTTCAAGAAAGATCGTCCCGATCTGCTCGACCATGCCGTAGAAGTTGTGGATCCGGGTGAGTCCGACCCGGCCCAGCCTGTCGCGGAACTCCTCCGGCGAGACGGCCTGATCGATCAGCTTCTTCCATCCACCGGAGTGGATGAGTATACCGTTGCCGAGATCCAGGCCGTGCGCCAGTGCGATCTCGTAGAGGTGCAGCCAGACCAGGTAGGTGAACCCGAAGATCAGGAACGGCTGGTCACCGTGTTCGGCGAGGAACCCGCGCAGGCCGTCCAGGTCGACGGCGCCGTCGGCGTCGAGCGCCCAGACGTGGTCGCGGCCGAAGGTGGCCATGCCGAGCACGCCGGCGCCGCGGGCGCTGAACGATCGGCGGTCCTTCAGGATCGACTTGGTGTCGACGATGATCATCGGCAGGCGTTTCGGGCCGAGCACGGTCTGCAGGGTCGCGCCGAGCTGCCGGGTCTGGGTCGCTGCGGCAGCCTTGTCCAGGTAGATCCGGCTGACGTCGCCGGTGGTGCCGCTGGAGGTCAGCACCTTGAAGACCTCGTCGTCCGGGACGCTCTTCAACTCCAGCGTCTTGAAGAGCCGGACGGGCAGCCAGGGCAGGTCGGCCACGGACGCGGCCGACGTGAAACCACTGGCGGCGAGGATCCGGTCGTAGGGGGCGCAACGCTCACGATGGTGCGCGACCAGATCCTCCAGCGCGGGTAGCAGGACCTTCTCGCGCGCGGACTGGGACAGGGTGAAGACACTCACAACGACGCCTCCAGCGCCCGGTAGTCGGTCTTGCCGTTGGGCAGCAGCGGCAGCACGTCGATCGGGCGCACGTCGACTCCGGTGAAGTGGGCTCCCAGCCAATCGGCGATCTTGGTGCGCAGCGTCCGGGCCTCGTCGGCGGAGACGCCCACGGCGAAGACGTGCAGCCGGTCGTCGCCGGCCACGGCCGCGACCGGGAACTGCCGCTCCACGTCGTCCAGGTTGATCCGGACGCCGAAGACCTTGCCCATCCGTTTGAGCCGGCCGGTGATGTACAGGAAGCCCTCGTCGTCGAGCCGGCCCAGATCACCGGTACGCAGGACGCCGCCCTGGTCGTCGCCCCGGCCCAGGTCGGCGGCGCTCTCCGCGTACCCCATCATGACGTTGGGCCCGCGGTAGACGACCTCGCCGTCCTCGATGGTGAAGGCGCCGCCGGGCATCGCCCGGCCGACCGAGCCGAGCTTGCCGGCGAGACGGTCCGGCGGCAGGCAGGCCATCCGGGGCGCGGCCTCGGTCTGCCCGTACATCACGAAGAGACGGCCGCCGACGGCGTCCATCCGGGCCGCGAAATCGGAGACCAGATCGGTCCGCAACCGGCCGCCGGCCTGTGTGAGGGTACGCACGGACGGGTGTCTCGCCGGGTCGAAGCGCAGCCGTCGCAGCATCTCGTACTGGGACGGGACGAACGCCAGCGAGGTGACCCGGTGCTCGTCCACCGCGGTCCAGAAGTCCTTGCGCATGATGCCGGTGCGTTCCAGCACCACGGTCGCCCCGCGCAGCAGATGCGAGTGCAGCACCGACAGCCCGTACGAGTAGAACAGCGGCAACGTGGTGACGGCGACGTCGTCGGAGGTGACGCCGAGGCTGTCGGCGACCTGTTCGGCGTTGGCCAGCACCGCCGACCGGGAGAGCCGGACGAGTTTCGGGTCGCCGGTGGATCCGCTGGTGGTGAGCAGCAGCGCGAGGTCCGGGTGCACGTCGGTGGTGGTGTACCGCGCGCGCAGCAGGGCCGGGTCGATGTCCGGGTCGAGCGGGAGAACCGGTACGCCGTGCCGCAGCGCGGCGAGGTAGGTGGCCACCGCGGACACGGTCGCCGGCATCGGCAGCACGAGCGGGCCGGACGGCAGCGTCGCGGCCGCCGCGTCGATCATGGCCGGGGTCAGTGTCTCGCCGGTGGCCGCGTCGACGACCCGGGCGCGGGGGTGGAGCAGGTTCACCGTGTCAGACCTCCGTCGACCCCGATGACCTGGCCGGTGACGAACCGGGCCCGCTCGGAGAGCAGGAAGGCGATCACGTCGGCCACGTCCTCGGCGGTGCCGAGCCGGCCGAGGGGGGTGTCCGCGATCCGTTCGGCGCGGCCGGCCTCGTCCAGGGTGTCCAGCATGTCGGTGGCGATGAAGCCGGGCGCCACCGCGTTGACCCGGATGCCGCGCGGCCCGAGTTCCTTGGCGGCGGACCTGGTGAGCCCGGCGACGGCGGCCTTGGAGGCGGCGTAGACGGCCTGCCCGGCGACGCCGTGGGTGCCGGTGATCGAGGCGGTCAGCACCACGGCCGGGTGCTCGCCGCGGGCCAGCAGCCGGACCGCGTTCTGCAGGGTGTGTACGGCGCCGGCCGCGTTCACCGCGAAGAGCCGTTCGATCGTGTCGTCGGCGGTCATGCCGAGCATTCCGGCGGCGTGCGTTCCGGCGTTGACGACCAGGGCGTCCAGCCGCTTGAACGTCTCGAAGGCGAGCCGGGCCAGGGCCCTGCTGGTCGCCGGGTCGGCGATGTCACCGGCCGCGTGCACGACGGTGACCCCGAACCCGGCGGACAGTTCGGCCGCGGCCTTCTCCACGCCGGCCGCGCCGTGGCCGTGCAGGACCAGGCCGTACCCCTGTTCGGCGAGCCGGTGCGCGGTGGCCCGGCCGATCCCGCGGGACGCCCCGGTGACCAGGGCGGCTCTCACTTGACGTCCACCCCGTATTTACCGAGGATTCGCACGGCCTCGGCAAAGCTGGACATATTGATGACATCGTCGGTGTCGATCATTACCGAGAATTCATCTTCGATCGTCGCGACCAGCGACATGTGCGCCAGGGAATCCCACTTCTCGTTGTCCTGGTAGCGCAGGTCGTCCACGGGCGCGTCCGCCGGAAGATCGAGGGCGGTCCGAAACGCCTCACGTAGTCTCTGCAGCTCAGTCACGGTACAACTCCAAGGTGGGGATGTTCAGAGGAGACCAACCATCCGCAGTTTCCCGGTCGCTCCGACCAATCCCGGCTGAACTGGAAATGAACTGAGTTTGGCGTTTTCCCGCTCTCCTGGAAATGCGGTCCGAGCTGGTTATGCTTCCGCCTCGTACCGGCCTGTCGCTCATCCCCCGGAGAAAACCTTGTCTGAAATCGCCGGCTCCTCGATCCTTGTCACCGGCTCCACCGGTTCCTTCGGCAAGGAATTCCTCAGGTACGCGCTGACCCACCTCGACCCGCACCGGATCGTGGTGTTCTCCCGCGACGAACTGAAGCAGTACGAGGTCCGCCAGATGTTCGGCGACGACCCGCGGCTGCGCTTCTTCATCGGCGACATCCGGGACGAGAAGCGTCTCGCCCGGGCCATGCACGGGATCGACCACGTGGTACACGCGGCCGCCCTCAAGCAGGTCGACACCGCTGAGTACAACCCGTCGGAGTTCGTCGCCACGAACATCAACGGCACCCAGAACGTCATCGACGCGGCCATCAACGCCGAGGTCAAGAAGGTGGTGGCGCTCTCCACCGACAAGGCGTCCAGCCCGATCAACCTGTACGGCGCCACCAAGCTGGCCGCCGACAAGATCGTGATCGCCGGCAACCACTACGCCGCCACCCACCCGACCCGGCTGGCCGTGGTCCGCTACGGCAACGTGATGGGCAGCCGGGGCTCGGTGGTGCCGTTCTTCCGGAAGCTGGCCGCCGAGGGCAGGAGCCTGCCGATCACCGACAAGCGGATGACCCGGTTCTGGATCACCCTGGAGCAGGCGGTGCGGTTCGTCGTCGACTCGTTCGACGTGATGCAGGGCGGCGAACTGTACGTGCCGCGGATCCCGAGCATGCGGATCATGGACCTGGTCGAGGCGGTCGCCCCCGGCACGCCCACCCACGAGATGGGCATGCGGCCCGGCGAGAAGCTGCACGAGGAGATGATCGCCGCCGACGACAGCCGCCGCACACTGCGCTTCAAGGACCGGTACGTGGTGCAGCCGGTCGTCGCGAGCTGGGGCTACCAGACCCCGGAGGGCGGCGAGGAGGTGGCCGACGGCTTCAACTACCGCTCGGACAACAACGATCTCTGGCTCTCGGTCGACGAGATGCGCGACCTGCTCGCGGAGAAGTGATGCTGCCGTACGGACGACAGTCGATCGACGCCGCCGACGTGGCGGCGGTCGTCGCGGCGCTGGGCAGCGACTGGCTCACCACCGGGCCGCGGGTGGCCGCGTTCGAGGCGGAGCTCGCCGAGGTCGCCGGTGCCCCGTGCGTCACCGTGACCAACGGGACGACGGCGCTGCACGCGGCCTACGCGGCGACCGGGCTGACCGCCGGCGACGAGGTGATCACCACGCCGATGACGTTCGTGGCCACCGCGTCGAGCGCGGCCCTGCTCGGCGCGACGGTGGTCTTCGCCGACGTCGAGGAGGACACCGCGAACCTCGACCCGGTCGCCGTCGAGGCCGCGGTCACGTCGCGGACCAGGGTGATCTCGGCGGTCGACTACGCCGGTGTGCCGGCCGACTACGACCGGCTCCGCAAGATCACCGACAGCGCCGGGGCGTTCCTGCTCGGTGACGCGGCGCACTCGATCGGGTCGGCGTACCGGGGGCGGCCGGTCGGCACGCTCGCCGATCTGACCACGTTCTCGTTCTTCCCGACCAAGAACCTCACCACCGGTGAGGGCGGGGCGGTCGCCTCGACCCGTCCGGAACTGCTGGAGCGGGTGCGGGACTTCCGTACCGTCGGGTCGATCCGGGATCCGCGGCGGCTGCGCCGGCCCGACGAGGGCGGCTGGCACTACGAGGTGCACGAGTTCGGGCTCAACTACCGGCTGCCGGACGTGCTCTGTGCGCTCGGTTCGGCCCAGCTGCGCCGGCTCGCCGAGTTCAAGGCCCGCCGCGCGCGCCTCACGGCACGCTACGACGAGCTGCTCGCCGACGTCCCCGGCCTGCGTCTTCCGGCACGGCGAACCGAAGTGGACCCGATTCGACACCTTTATCCGGTACGCGTACTGGACGGCCGCAGGCGGGAAGTCTACGACCGGCTGCGCGCCGCCGGCATCGGAGTCCAGGTCAACTACATCCCGGTCTACTGGCACCCGGTGTTCGAGGACCTCGGCTACCGGCGGGGCATGTGCCCGGTGGCCGAGACCTTCTACGCCGAGGAACTGTCCCTGCCACTCTTCGCCGACCTCACCGACAGCGACCAGGACCGTGTGGTCGAGGCGCTGCGCGGCATCCTCGGGAGCTAGCGGGTGCACCACGGGAACCACTTCTACGGGCACGCCCAGGTGCTCGCCGCCTACTGCGGGCTGGACCCGGACGACCCGCCCCGGATCGACGGCTACCTCCAGCACGGCTGGAACGTGGTGGACGGGCTGGGGGCGGGTACGCCGTACGCGCCCGGCTCGGCGATCTTCGTGTGGTCCGAACGGACCCGCCGCCGGGCCTGGTCGATGGGCCGCCCGCTGGCCACCGTGATCGGCGCTCCGTTCCTCTATCTGCTCAGATCCGAACCGGACAGTCCGGCGGACGGTGAACGTGAGGGCACCATCTGGTACCCGTTCCACGGCTGGGAGGGCCAGCGGGTCACCGGCGACCACCTGCGGCTGATCGACGAGATCACCGCCACCGAACCCGGCCCGGTCACGTTCTGCCTGTACTGGCAGGAGTACTCCGACGACCGGATCCGGGCCGTCTACGAGCGCGCCGGCCGGGTCGTCTGCCACGGCTACCGCGGCTACATGCGGCACCGGACCGACGCCCGGTTCCTGCACAGACAACTCGCCGAGCTGCGCCGGCACCGCCGGGTGGCGTCGAACCGGCTCAGCACCGCGATCATGTACGGCACGGTGGCCGGTTGCGACCCCGCGGTCTACGGCGACCCGATGCACCTGACCGGCGAGGACACCGCGACCGCCGAACGGGTTCGCCGCGAGTGGCCGGAGCTGCACGGCGCCCACCCGGATCCGGGGCGGGCCCGGGCCACCGCGCTCGCCGAGCTCGGCGACGGTCACCTGGCCTCCCCGGCCGAGCTGCGCGCCGTCCTGGGCTGGCCGGCGTGATCACCATGATCGGCGGCGAGATGCCGGAGTACGCCGAGGAGCTCCCACCGGCCGGCGGCCCGCTCTACCGGACCCTGGCCGAGCGCCTGCCCACCGGTGTCCGGGTGCTGGTCGCCGGCCCGCACGAGGACGCGCTGGTCCGGGCGGTGGCCGACCGCCGCGAGGTCACCCTGCTGCTGCGCTCGGCACCGGACGCCGCCCGGGTGGACGCCCGCGACGTGCGGGTGCTCTGCGGCACACTGTCCAAAGTCACCGACACCGGCCGCTACGACGTGGTGGTCGCCCTGGACGGCACCGGGCGTCTCCACTCACCGGAAGGCTCCGCCCTGGACTGGGCGGAATCGGTCAGAGTGCTGAAGCGGGTGCTGCGTCCCGGCGGCACTCTGCTGCTCGCCGTGGAGAACGAGCTGGGCGTGCACCGCCTGGTCGACCCGGGCACGCCCACGGCGGCCCGCGGCGGCGGCGCCTGGAGCCCGCTCGGCGAGTTCGGCAGCGCACCCGGGCGACCGGACCGGCTCGCCGCCGTCCTCGGTGCCGAAGGACTGCCGGTCACCGGGCTGGCCGCCGTCTGGCCGCTGCCCGAGCACCCCACCCTGCTGGCCACCCCGGAGACCCTCCGGTACGGGCCACTCGACGCGCTGGCAGCCCTGGCGTCGGCGGCGGCCGCTCCGGCGTACCGGAAGAGGTCCGTGCTGAGCGATCCGCGCCGGCTGGCCGCCGCGGCCGTGCGCCGCGGTCTCGGCGCCGAGCTGGCTCCCGCGTGGCTGGCCGTCGCCCAGCTCGCCGCCCGCCCGGGCCAGGCCGCCCCGCTCGCGCCGGCACTGGCCGCCGGGCCGGGCGGGTCGATCAGCGAGGTGGTGGGCGGGCCGGACGGCGCCTGGCTGCGCCGGGTGCTGCACGGTCCGGAGGAACTGAACGGGCCGCTGCCGTCCGGACGGCTGCTGGAGGAGCGGCTGCTCACCGCCGCGCTGCGGCACGACCTGCCGGGCCTGCGCCGGCTGCTCACCGGCTGGATGGCCGAGCTGCCGACCGTGCCCGCCGGCAACGTGCTGGTCGACGGCGACCGGTACGCCCGGCTGGACCCGTCGGCGCCGGACTCCGAGGACGCGCTGGCCTGGTTCGCGTACACGCTGGCGACCGGCGGCTACCACCACCCGTGGCCGGCCGTCACCGACGTGGCGCGGCTCACCGACGTCCTCGCCGGTGCGGCCGGCCTGACCACCCGGCCGGCGCCACCGCCCGCCTCGTTCGACGAGTTCCCGGACGTCCGGCGGCAACACGAGGAGCAGCTCGATGCGGTACGCCGCAGGCTGGCCGACGCCGAGGACCGCATCCGGTTCTGCGAGGCGGAACTCGGCAAACGCGAGGCCGAACTGGGCCGCGCCAAGACGCAGATCGCCGCGTTCAGCGGCTCCCTGGGATATCGCGCCGCGAAGGCGGGCCTCGGCATCGCCCGGATGGCCCGCAACCGCATCCGAAGCAGAGGCAGGACATGACGACGCTCGGCATCATTCAGGCCCGGATGGGCTCCACCCGGCTGCCCGGCAAGGTGCTGCGCCGCCTCGGCGGCCGGACCGTCCTCGACCGGGTGGCCCGCGCCGCCCGGGAGAGCGGCGTCCTGGACGACCTCGTCGTGGCGACCACGGTCGAGCCGGACGACGACGCGGTCGCCGCCGAGTGCGCGGCGATCGGGGTGGACTGCTACCGCGGGCCGGTCGACGACGTGCTCACCCGGTTCCTCGGCGTGCTGGAGACCCGGTCGGCCGAGCACGTCATGCGTTTCACCGCGGACTGCCCGCTGCTCGACCCGCGGCTGGTCGCCCGGGCGTACCGGGTGTTCGAGACCTCCGGGGCGGACTACCTGACCACGTCGATCACCCGGACCCTGCCGCGCGGCCTGGACGTCGAGGTGATCCGGGCGGCGGTCCTCAAGGAGATCGACAAGCAGGCGTACGACCACCACCGCACCCACGTGACGTCGTACGTCTACACCCACCCCGCCGAGTTCGACGTGATCGGCCTGACCGTGCTGCCGGACCGGTCGCACCTGCGGCTCACCCTGGACACCGAGGACGACTGGCGGCTGATCGAGGCGGTTGTCGGCCACTTCGGCGCCGCCCCGATCTCGGTCGCCGCCGTCGCCGACTGGCTGACCACCCGCCCCGACCTGGCCGGGTTGAACGCCCACGTCCGCCAGAAGGAGCTCGAGCAATCGTGATGAGCATCGGGATCCGGTGTGACGCGGGGCCGCTCACCGGGGTGGGCCACCTCGTCCGGTGTGTGGCGCTCGCCGAGGAGCTGACCGCCCGCGGCGTGGACGTGCACTTCCTCAGCGACCTGGGCGGGGTGGACTGGGCCGAGGCGCAGCTCGACCGGCGCGGACTGCCCTGGCATCCGGCGCCCTACGACGAGGTGGGCCTGGTCGCGGCCGTCGAACGGCTGGGCCTGGACGCGCTGGTGGTCGACTCGTACACCCTGCCGCCGTCGCACAGCCGGGCGGTCCGGGCCACCGGGCGGACGGTGCTGGCCATCGTGGACGGTGATCCGCGCGGCCAGGAGGCGGACATCTACGTCGACCAGAACCTGGACGCCATCCTCGACGCCGGGGACGTCCGCCTGGCCGGGCTGGACTACGCGCTGCTGCGTGCCTCGGTGCGGCGGCTGCGGCCGGATTCCGCGCCTGTGCACTCGAATGCGCGTACGCCCAGGGTTGTCGCGTTCTTCGGCGGAACCGACGCCTACCGTGCCGCGCCGCAGGTGGCGCGGCTGCTCGCCTGGACCGCGGCGCCGTTCGACGCGACGGTGGTCGCCGCCGACGACGGCCTGCGCGCCGAACTGCTCGCGGTCCGGCCCGGCGAGGACCAGACCTTCCACGTCATCGAGCCGACCGACCGCCTGCCCGAGTTGCTCGCCGACGCCGACCTGGTGGTCAGCGCGAGCGGCACGTCGACCTGGGAGCTGCTCTGCCTGGGCCGGGCCGCGGCGCTGGTCTGGGTCGTCGACAACCAGATCCTCGGGTACGAACGGACCGTCGCCCGCGGTTACGCGGCCGGCCTGGGCCGCCTCGGCGAGCTGGGCGGGGAGGCCGTCACCACGTTGCGCCGGCTGCTGCTGAACCCGGCCGAACGGACCGCCCTGGCCGTGCGCGGATGGGCGGCGGTGGACGGCCGCGGTGTCGAGCGGGTGGCGGACAGCCTGCTCAGGGAGCGGTCACCTCGATGACGACCTTGCCGACGGCGTGGTTCTCGACGGCCTCGTGCGCATCGGCGACCCGATCCAGCGGGAACCGGATGATCGGCAGACCGGCGTCCTCGCCGACCCGGAAGGCGCCCGCGTTGGCAGCCTCGGCGACCGCGGCCACCGCGTTCGCCTTCTGCTCGGGTGACGTCGTGTAGGTGAGCACGAAGTCGAGGCTGACGTTCTTCAGCATGGCCTTGAAGCTGGGCACGCTGACCTTGCCGGCCACGTAGACGGCGATGTTGCCGCCCGGGGCGATCACGTCGAGGTCCAGATCGAGGTTGGCCGTGTTCACCTCGACGATCACGTGCGGACCGGCCGGGCTCAGCTCCCGGATCCGGGCCGCGACGTCCTCCTCGGTGTAGTCGATCACCGCGTCGGCGCCGGCGGCGAGCGCCAGGCCGGCCTTCTCCTTCGAACTGACCGTGGTCAGCACGGTGGCGCCGGCCCATTTCGCCAACTGGATGGCCGCGTTGCCGACCGCGCCGGCGCCGCCGGCGACCAGCACGGTCCGGCCGGCCAGCGCGCCGGGTCCCAGCCGGGCCGGGCCGTCGGCGGCCAGGGTGAGGCAGCGGTGCGCGGTGAGCGCCGGAATGCCCAGGTCGGCGCCGACCTCGAACGGGATGTCGTCGTTCATCCGGACCACCTGGCGCCGGGGCAGCACCACGTACTCCTGGGCGGTGCCGTTCGCCCGGCCGTATCCGGCGTCCCACACCCACACCCGGTCGCCCGGCTCGAAATCGCGGACGCCCTCGCCGAGCGCGTCGACGACACCGGCGCCGTCCTGGTTCGGCACCCGCGGTGGCGCCACCCCGTCCGGGACGCCACGGCCGGCCCGGGTGCCGGTGTCGGTGGGGTTCACCGCCGAGAGCACGATCCGGACGCGGACCTCCCCGGCGGCGGCCAGTGGCAGATCACGGTCGACGAGCCGGAGGGCGGAAGCGGGTCCTGGTTCGTGGAAGACGGCAGCGCGCATGTGTCCCACCCTATTTGGCACTCAGCCGTTCCTCTCGGTTGCCGAACAGGAGTAGCGGCAGCCCGACACGTCCCGGGAGGTTCCCGTGCCCACCGTTCTGATAGCCGACGACGAGGTCGACCACCGCGAATTGTTGACGTTAGCGCTGCACCGGCTGGGGTACGAGGTAGTCACCGTCGGCGACTCCACCGCGGCGCTGGCCCGCCTGGCCGAGGGCGGCATCGACGCGGCCCTGATCGATGTCCGGATGCCCGGGGTCTCCGGCATCGAGTTGTGCCGACTCATCCGCAACGCCCCGGAGACCGAATCCCTGCCGATCATGGTGGTCAGCGCCGACGTGCACCGCCATCAGATCATGACGGCTCTGCACGCCGGCGCCGACGACTTCCTGGCCAAACCGTTCAGCCGGGCCCAGTTGACGGCCCGGTTGGAGGCGCTGATGCGGACCCGGCCCAGCGCCGCGGCCCGGTCGGCGGCGGCGGCCCGGGCGGCCATGATCGCCGCACGTCAGGCCATGACACCGGCGACCGCGCCGGCGGACCGGACGGAGGCCGTCCGGCACACCGCCTAGTAGTGGGCGATGATCCGGCGGTTCGGGCCGTCCACCGTGACGCGCCCGCCGTACGGCAGCACCCACTGTGGTGCGGTGTGCCCGAAGTCCACACCGAAGACGACCATGGCCTCCGGGTGGTACGCGCCGAGCGCCTTGAGCACCGCCTCACGCTGCTCGGCGCGGTACTTCTCGCGCTCCGCCGGCGGCCGTGGCGCCGAGAAGACGCTGGCCTTCGCGGTCGCCACCAGCACGGCCGGGAACTGTTCCAGCAGGCCGCGCTCGCCGGCGTTGCGGAGCATCCGGAACACCTCCTCGCCGGAGGGCATCTCCTCGGACGTCTCCAGCAGCAGGATCGCTCCGGCGTACCGCTCGGGCGGGTGGATCCAGCGTCCGGCGGCGAGGTTCCAGTGCAGGATCTCCAGGCAGCCGCCCCACGTCGGCCCGCTCACCACCCGGTCCGCCCGGTGCCACTCGCGGCCGGGGCTCGGCGTCGCGGGTACCTGCTCGGTCAGTGAACGCGGGTCCTCCCAGCTGATCTCCTCCTCCCGGATCTCGGCGAGCGGCTCGATCTCCAGATCCGTCTTCTCGAACAGGGCGGCCCGCAGCGAGGCCGCGTGCACCGGGTCGACTGCGCCGCCGACGCCGAGGTGCACCTGGGTCGAACCGCCGTGATAGGCCGGGATTCCGTGGAACCACAGCCAGTTCAGCAGGTTCGTGTTGTCCGAGAAGCCGAGGAACGGTTTCGGATCGGCCTGGAAGACGGCCGGGTCGAGATGCCGCAGCACGGTGATCTGGTCGTCGCCGCCGACGGTGGCCATGACGGCCCGGATCGACGGGTCGGCCCACGCCGCGGTCAGGTCGGCGGCCCGCTCCTCCGGGGAGGCGCCGAACCGGCGGGTGGTCGGGTATTCGACCGGCTCCAGGCCGAACTCGTCACGTAGCCGGCGCATGGCCTGCTCGTGGATCGCCGGGAAGAGAGCCGGCGCGGCGAACGAGGGCGAGACGACGGCGACGCGGTCGCCGGGGCGGAGTTTCATGACTCTCATTCAACCCACCCCGGCAACCGGTTTCGCTGTGTCACGCCACGGTCGCCGTGCCCAGTACCTTCCCGTCCCGGTCGGTGATCAGGATGGCGTCCACCTCGGCCGCCTTCACCGAGCTCGCCCCGGTCAGCTTGGCCTCGCCGTCCAGGGTGTCGCCCCAGGCGGCGGCCTGCTCGGTGCCGCCACTCCTGGTGCGCACCAGGCACAGGAACGGCCCGTTGCCGGACATCCGGCTCACATCGAGCGACACCTCGACACCCCACTTCTTCGGGGTGATCGCCGCCTTGCCGGTCAGCCCACTGCCGGGCGCAGGCTGGAACTGCGCGCTGATCAGCTGCACGCTGGGCAGCGCCTCCGGTCCCGGCCCGCCGGCCTCTCCGGTGTTGGTCATGATCCCGTAGCCGATCGCGGCGGCCGCGATCAGCGTGACCGAGGCGGCGGCCAGCCACCGCACCCGGTTCACCCGGGTCTCCTTGTACTTCTCCTGCCGCATCCGGCCGAGCAGGTTCTCGATGTTCTGCGGGCTCGGCCGCGCGGCCGGGGAGACCGCGAGCGCCGCGCCGCCACCCAGGTGCCGCGCGTCCGGCAGACTCTGCAGCATTTCCGGTACGGGCGACAGGCGGTCGAGTTCGGCCCGGCACTCCGCGCAGTCGTGCAGATGTTCGTCGAGCCGGTCGGTGTCCGCCTCGTCGAGACCGCCCAGGAGATATCCGCCCAGCAGACGATGCAGAGCGCCGTGCTCGTCCAAGTCGCTCATGACGTCCCTCCGCTTCGGTCCGGGAGGGCAGGAGTCTCCGCGTCGAGCCTGATCGTGAGCTCGCTCATCGCAACATCCCCATCTCCTCGAAGACGGTGCGCAGCGCGCGTACGGCGTAGTAGGCCCGGGATTTGACGGTGCCCTCCGGCACCGACAGTTTCCGTGCCGCGTCCGCCACGCTCTGCCCCTCGTAATACATCGCCTGAATGACCGCCCGGTGTTCCGGCGAAAGGCGTTCCAGAGCCTCCGCCACCAGCCAGCCTTCCACCATCTGATCGACATTGTCCGCCGACGGCACCGAGTTGACCGCGTTCTCGTCGGCGACCAGTTTCGGGCGGCGCTGTTCGGCCCGCCAGGCGTTGGTCACCACGTTGCGGGCGATGGTGAGCAGGTACGACCTGGTCCGTCCCGGTTCGGGGTCGAGGTGGTCGATGTGCTTCCAGGCTCGCAGCAGCGTCTCCTGAACCAGGTCCTCCGCCTTGTGCCGGTCCGACACGTAACGGGAGACAAAGTTGATCAAGACGGCATAGTGTTCGGTGTAGAGCGCGGTCATCAGTTGCTCGTCGGGGCTCACCCGTCGCTTCATCGGCGCCAGCTCTCCCCTCGGGTTCGGCCCGGCCACCTCGGTGTACATCGTGGCATGTGGACCGGTTCAAGGACCGCCCCGTAAACCTGAAAAACGTCGATGCCCGGCACCCTTTCGGGTACCGGGCATCGATCATGAAGATCCAGGTCAGCAGGCTCCGGGGCCGCCGTACCGGAACGTCCGGGCGCTCAACCTGGTGACCGCGTAGAGGTCGCTGGTGCTGCGGATGTGCATGTCCACGGTGGGCCCGTTCAGGTAGGTCAGACTGCCGACCCGGGCCGCCGTGGTGTCGTTGCCGGCCTTGCCGTTGCCCATCTGGGTGCACGGGGCGGCGGTGGCGGCGGCCACCTCGCCGAAGACCTGCACCAGCCCGGTCTTGGAGAAGTCCGCGTCGGGCCACAGCGTGGACGGGAAGTAGCCGACCCACTCGGTGTCGTAGGCGATCCACCAGGCCCCGTTGAAGTACTGGATGCCGAACCGTTTCGTGGTGTCCTGCGGCAGCGTGTCGCCGGGCCGGATGTTCTTGCTGTACGGGACGAAGCCGCAGCCGTTGTAGCAGGTCGACTGCCGGTTCACCCAGTGGTAGACGAACAGGTGCGGGTCGTCGTCGCCGTTGACCACCCGGTCCACGTTCCACCCGACCTCGACGATCTGGGCGCCGTCGGCGGACTGCACGGCCAGTTCGGCGAGCGTGTGGTAGTCGGAGCGGCCCAGCACCGGCTTGCTGATCGTCAGGTTCGCGTACGCCCCGTCGGAGACCGCGGCCTGGGATCCGACGTTGTAGAGAAAGTGGACGGTCGGCTTGCCCGCGGTGGCGGTCGGCGTGGGGCTCGGCGGCTCCGGCGGGACCACGTCGGTCCGCTCGGTCCTCAGCACTCCGGCGCGCGAGGAGCGGCCCTTCGGCGCGTACTCCTCCTCGGCCTCCTCACCGGTCACGTCGGGGGCGGCCGCGTCCAGGCCGGCGGCCTTGAGGGAGCGGCTGCTGGCGCCGTCACGCCCGGTCTGCAGCTTCTTGGGCCGCTGCCCCCACGGCAGGTTGGTGGGCGGGGCCTGCTCGGCCGGGGGGCCGGCCTGCGCCGCGCCGTCCGCCGGTCCCGGGTCGGCCGGCGCCACCGCGGGGACCGTGCTCTCCGGGATCTGCTCCGCACCCGCGTTGATGGTCGAGGCGACTCCGATGGAGCCGATCACGGCTGCGGTTAGGCCGGCGGCGAGCAGTCCGCGGCGTGACTTGGACACGTGTCCGTCCTCGGTGTCGGGGCATCGGAGGCTTGTACGACGGCCTCCGGCAACCGGTTCTCGGCGGCGCTGGTCACCATATAGCCATCTCGATTGGGCAGGGACCGTCTGAGCAGCGGATTTCGCCGGAATGGCCGATAGGGGTAGGCCGATCTGGTGACAGACCGGCCGAAAACTTGGACGCAGCGTGGCCAGATGGTTGCCGACAGCAGCTTTTCGCACCACGGCTCGAAAGAGGCAAAGCTGACCAAGCCTCTTTCGGGTCGGAGACCTCCGGCGGATCCGCCGCAATCCGGTGACGATCATGTGGTAAACCTATTAGATCTATAGGTTATGTATGCCTACCGGGAGGCTGCCGTGTCCGACCATCTCGCCATCGCGCAGTGGTACTCCGCCACCGCGCACGACTGGGCCGTGGCGCCCCGTTTCAATCCGCTGGACCGCTGGTACCACCGGCTCGCGGTGGCCGGCGACCACGAGGTCTGGCTGCTCACCTGGCTGCCCGGACAGGGCACCGAGATCCACGACCACGGCGGCTCGGCCGGCGCGTTCCTCGTGCACGGCGGCGACCTCACCGAGGACACCGTGTCGACCACCGGCGGCAGGCCGCGGATCGTCTCCCGGGAGCTGGGCGAGGGTGCGGGCCGCCGGTTCGGCGGCCACCACATCCACCGGATCATCAACAACGGCATCACGCCGGCGGTCAGCGTGCACGTCTACGGCCCGGCGCTGACCAGCATGACGAAGTACCGGCTCGGCCCGTCCGGCCTGGAGGTCCTGACCGTGGAGCGGGCCGGCGCTCAGTGGTGACCGTCGCTACTCGGGGTAGACCACGCCGGACCGGCCGCTGTACAGATTGCGGGCGCCGTCCAGCCGGCGGCCGGTGTCCGGCGCGTCCAGCCAGACGATGTAGGCCGCGCCCGGGGTCAGCCCGGTGAGCGTGGTGCTCATCGTGCACCCCTTGCCCGGGCCCACCTCCTGCCACTCCGGCTCCGGCTGCGGGCCGGTCACCAGCGCCTGCGGCACCGCCGCCACCCGGTAGCCCGAGCCGAACTGGGTGGGCCAGTCGACCGTCAGGGAACCGGGGCCCGGGGTCACCTCGACCGGGATCAGCGCCGGGTCGGTCCGCTGCCAGAGCTTCGTACAGCTCGGGTCGGGTGCGGGAGCGGAGAGCGAGACCTCCGGCGTCGCGGTGGCCTTGCCCTTCTTGACCGCCGGGGACGGGGTCGCCTCGCCCTCCTCCACGCGCAGCCACGGCTTGCCCTCCTGTGCGGCGGTCCCGGTCGCCGCGGTCTTCTCGCCGAGGCCGAGCGCGGCGCAGCCGCCGAGCGCCAGCGAGGTCGCCGCCAGCGCGATCGCGATCCTGGTGTGCCGCACGGGGCCGTCCTTCCGGTCGAGGTCCCCTACTGATCGGCGGCGGCCACCGAGGTTTTAGGGCGGATCGGCTCGGTGAACCGCCAGCCCCGGGCGAGCAGCCCGTCGACGGCCCGGATCGCGGTGCGCAGGCGATGCCCGTACGGCCCGGTGAGCTCCACCCAGGGTGTGCCGCCGGCGGCCAGTCCGGCCCGGAACCGCCCGGTCATCCACTGCCGCAGATGCTCGCCGTCGCGCAGCCCGTCGTCGTCGAACGGCACGCCCGCGCAGTCGGTCAGCAGGTACAGGTCGGGTGCCCGGACCAGTTCCCGCACCGCGGCCGAGGCGCTGCCCAGGTAGCGTTCCTCCCAGATCGTGGTGGCGAACGCGTCCGTGTCGCCGAAGACCACCGGCGAGCCGGCGCGGGCTGCCGCGTCCTCGGCGGCACTCTGCTCGGTGGCGACCGTCACGAAGTCCGCCCGGTCCCAGGTCACGTCGAAGACGGTGGCCTCCGGCCGGTCCGCCCGCAGCGCGGCGAGCTTGCGCTCGGTGAGCTCGCGGCCGAACTCGGGGACCCAGCGGGTGCCCGCCCAGACGCCGCCGCGGGTGCGGTAGTGCCGGGCCAGGGCGCGGGCCATGGTGGTGGTGCCGGTCGACTCGGCGCCCACCACGATCACCCGCCGGGCCAGGCCGCCCCGGGCCCCGGCCCGCAGCCGGTCCCAGTGCGCCACCGGATCGGCGCGGACCGCCGTGCCGGAGACCGGCACCCGGAGCCGGTCCGGGTCGACCAGCACCGCCTCGGCGTGGAAGCGCCGGGCCAGCTCGGCCCCGTACGCCTCCGACGAGAACACCGCGTCCACCCGGTCCGCCCCGGCCGCCGCCCGGAAGACCGCCATGTGCAGCTCCCACACCGCCGGGTCGGCGTAGTCGACCGGGTGGTCGTCGTGGACGCCGGCGAACCGTACGGCCGGCCCGTGCTCCGCCCGCAGCCAGGCGACCCGGTCGTCCAGCGGGATGCTCTCCCCCGAGGACGGCGCCACCACCACGGTGACCCGCTCGCAGGCGGCCGCCGCGGCGTCGATGAGCGCGTGGTGGCCCTCGTGCGGCGGGTAGAACTTCCCGACGATCAGCCCGTGCCGGTACCTCATGCCGGGACCGGTCCCGTCCGTACCCGCAGCGCCGCCCGCCACGAGCGCAGCCCGAACACGCAGAGGATCAGGAAGGCCACGTACAGGATCGCGGTGAGCCACAGGTCCTTGTAGCCGTAGAGCGGGATGTAGATCAGGTCGGCGACGATCCAGATCCACCAGCTCTCCACCAGCTTGCGGGTCTGGCCGTAGGTGGCGAGCAGCGACAGTGCCGTGGTGAGCGCGTCGGCCAGCGGGACCGTGGAGCCGGTGAGCCGGTCCAGGAAGAGCCAGAGGGCGGCGGTGAGCAGCGTCCCGGCCACGGCCAGCCCGATCCACTCGGAACGGGTGGTGGAGCGGACCTCCAGGGCGGTCCGGTCCTGGCCGCCGTAGAGCCAGGCCCACCAGCCGTAGAAGCCGAGGACCACGTAGACGATCTGCAGGCCGGCGTCGGCGTACAGGCCCGCCGACCAGAAGACGACCATCAGCAGCAGGACGTTGAGGATGCCGAGCGGCCAGTTGAGGATGTGCCGCCGGACCAGCAGGCCGACATTCACCAGCCCGGTCAGGAAACCGAGCACCTCGGCCCAGGACGTCGGGACGCCGAACGCCACCAGCGCCGGGCTGTTCAACCATTCGATCATGGCGAACAGCATCACTCCCGGGCAGCCGGAAGGGAAACCGGTCAGCCGGCCGGGCGCAGGCGGTGGCCGGCCATCTCCAGCTCGCCCTCGTACACGGTGACCGCCGTCTGCAGCCCGGTGTCGTCCCGGAGCAGCAACGACTCGCCGTCGATCCGGTAGGTGCCGCGGACCGGCCGGCGCCGGCCGGTCACCTCACCGGCGTACGTGCCGTCGGCGCGCAGGCGCAACCGGACCCCGCCGTCGGTGCTGCGCCAGGCGCCCGCCACTGAGGCGCTGGTCACCACCGGGCGCCGGGGCACACCGGATCTGGCTTGCGGGTTCGCCGAGCCGCCCATCGCGATGGCGAGCAGCGAGACGGCGTCGAGGACGGTGAAGTCGACGGGTGCGTCACAGGGAGAGGTCATGTCGCCGGCTCCGGAGGGGTCTGGTCGGGGTCAGCCTCTCCGGTCGGCACTCACGGCCCGCGTCGCTGGGTTCGCTGAGTTGCGATGGGGAGCGATCCGGTGTGCGCCCGGTTGCCGGTCAGCCGGTGGCGCGCAGCGCGGCGGTCACCGCCGTCGTGAACTTCTCCAGGTAGTCCTCGCCGATCGGCTGCCGGGCCACGGCCAGCCGCCAGTAGAGCGGCCCCAGGATCATGTCCACCGCCATCTCCGGGTCGGTGCCCTCGGGCAGCTCGCCGCGGGTCACCGCCTGCCCGATCAGTTTCTCGCCGACGGCCTGCTGGTGGGTCCGGAGGGCCCGTTGCAGGGTCTCGGCGATCTGCGGGTTGCGGGCCGCCTCGGCCATCAGGTCGGGGATGATCTGGGACGCGATCCGGTGCTGGAGCGCCGTGCTCACGATCATCAGGAGGAGCTGGAGGTCTCCGGAGAAACTTCCGGTGTCGGGAAGTGGAACCTTCCGCTCCGCGACATCCGAGACTATCTCCATTACCATCTCGAGTTTGTTGCTCCATCGACGGTAGATCGCCGTCTTGCCGACTCCGGCACGGCGGGCCACCGCTTCGATGGAGAGACGGCCGTAACCGACCTCTGCCAGCTCACTCATGACGGCCTTACGGATCGCCACGGTGATGTCGCCTCGGAGCACCGCCGCTCCGGCTGGTGCGCGCTTGTTTGTCGCCACACGGTCACTATAACGCTACGACGTAACGGTTGCGTTCCGCCGATTGGTCAGCTACCGTCACAGCCACGTCGATACGAACCCGTTCCATCGGCTGCCGCGGGCGCCTGTCATGCTGCATGCTGTGACCTCGCACCAGGCATCGGATCCCGCTACGCCGTACGGGCCGACCAGATCGGAGCACCACCCCATGCCAGAGACGGCGGTCGCCGAGACCGACGCCGGCCTCTCCCTCAAGGAGCTGGCCCGGCGCAACGGACTGAGCGCGTCCGGTCGGCTTCCGAGCCTTCCGGAGTACACCCGGCAGCTATGGGCGTACCGGCACTTCATCCGGGCGCACTCCAGCGCGAAGATGACTTCCGCACTGGGCAATACCAAGCTCGGCGCGGTGTGGCAGGTTCTCACCCCGGTCATCAACGCGGCGGTCTACTACGTCATCTTCGGCGTGATCCTCCAGGCTCACGGCGACATGGACAACTTCATCGCGTACCTCTGCGTCGGGGTTTTCACCTTCCAGTTCACCCAGTCGGTGGTGCAGAGCGGGACGAACGCGATCACCAGCAACCTGGGCCTGATCCGCGCGCTGCACTTCCCCCGCGCGAGCCTGCCGCTCTCGGCCGCCCTGGTGGAGATCCGGAACTTCATGGTCGCCCTGGTCGTCCTGTCCGGCATCGTCCTGGTCACCCGTGAGCCGATCACCGCAGAGTGGCTGATCGTGCCGGTGGTGCTGGTGCTCCATTCGTTCTTCAACGTCGGCCTGGGCCTCTTCATGGCCCGCTACGGCTCCAAGGTGCGCGACGTCAAGCAGCTGATCCCGTTCATCATGCGGTTCTGGCTGTACGGCTCGGCCGTGCTCTACCCGGTCACCAGGTTCGAGAATGCCGGCCTGTCCGGCTGGCAGCTGCAGGTGGTCGAGGCCAATCCGCTGCTGGTCTACATCGAACTGATGCGCCACGCGCTCCTCGAGGGTGCCCCGCGGGCCAACACGCCCACCGTACTGTGGATCGAGGCCGTGGCCTGGAGCCTGGCCGTCGGCATCGGCGGTTTCGTCTATTTCTGGCGCGGAGAGAAGGGCTACGGCCGTGGCTGACAACGAGCGCATCCCCACCGTCATCGCCGACCAGGCCCACATCATCTACCGCGTCCACCAGGCGGGCGGGGGGAGTTCCAGCCCGCTGGCCAGCTTCAAGCGCCTGGCCACCCGGACCAAGAGCGCGAACATCCGTGAGGTGCACGCGGTCAAGGGCGTCAGCTTCGTCGCCTACAAGGGCGAGGCGATCGGCCTGATCGGCACCAACGGCTCGGGCAAGTCGACCCTGCTGCGCGCGGTGGCCGGCCTGCTCCCGGTCTCCCGGGGCGCGATCTACGCGGCCGGCCAGCCGTCCCTGCTGGGTGTGAACGCGGCCCTGATGAACGATCTGCCCGGTGACCGCAACGTCGAGCTGGGCTGCCTCGCGATGGGCATGTCGCCGGCCGAGGTGAAGGCGAAGAAGAACGGCATCATCGAGTTCTCCGGCATCAACGACAAGGGCGACTTCTCGTCGTTGCCGATGCGGACGTACTCCTCGGGCATGTCGGCCCGGCTGCGTTTCTCGATCGCGGCGGCCAAGCAGCACGACGTGCTCCTGATCGACGAGGCGCTGGCCACCGGTGACGCCAAGTTCCGCAAGCGCAGCGAGGCCCGGGTCCGGGAGCTGCGTGCGCAGGCCGGCACGGTGTTCCTGGTGAGCCACAGCGAGCAGTCGATCCGGGACACCTGCGAGCGCTGCATCTGGCTGGAGGCCGGCGAGATCCGCGCCGACGGGCCGACCAACGAGGTGATGAAGGAGTACGAGGCCTTCGCCCGCAGGTAGGCCCCGCACTCCCCCGGTGGTTCAGTTGACCGACAGATGCACGTGGTTGGTGTGGTCGCTGGACGGGTCGCCACCCGCCCCGCTGTACGACTTCCAGCCACTGCTCGGCAACCAGATCCGGCGATACCAGATCACGTACAACACGTCCAGGTCGTCCGCGTTGTTGATGAAGTAGTTCGCCAGGTTGTCGCCGTACGTCTTGTCGCCGCCGGTGGCGTCCCCGCCGAAGGTGCCCTTCGCCGAGGAGAAGTCACAGGCCCGGCCCTTGGGGTGCTCGCCGCTGTTCTGCGTACGCCAGCACTTGGTGTACCGGGTGAAGCCGTCCGCCCGGGCCTGCTTGTAGGCGTGCAGCAGGGTCGCGGTGACGCAGCCGCCGGTGCCGGTCGGGTCGTCCAGGTTGCAGCTCGATCCGCTGGGCCCGGGGTCCGCGTCGGCGCTGCTGCCGCCGTCAGAGGAGGACGACGCGGCCGCGCCCTGGTTCGCCGCCTTGAGCGCGGCCTCGGCCTGGGCCTTCTGCTTCGCCATCACGGTGACCTGCTTCTGCTGGTCCTTGATGGCGATGTCGAGGGCGTCCTTGGCCTTCTGCTGGTTCTCCCGGGTGGTCTTCAGGTTCTCGATCGCCCGGTTCTGGTCGGCCGCCACGATGGCCAGCGTCTCGGCCCGGCCCAGGAAGCCGTCGGCCGAGTCGGCCCCGAGCACGGCGGTCATCGGCCCGGCCCGGCCCGAGGTGTACGCCTGCGTGGCGATCAGGTCGAGCTTGTCCTGCTGCGGACCGAGCTCGGCGTCCAGCCGTTTGAGTTCAGCGGTCAGCTTGACCTGCTGTTCCTTGGAGGCCTTCAGCTTCTTCTTGGCCTCCACGAAACCGCTGGAGGCCTTCTCGAGTCGTTCGATGAGGGACTTGGAGCCGCCCTCACCGTCGTCCCCGGAGTCTCCGGGGGCGGCGAACGGCCGGGGGGCCGCGGTGGCCGGCGATGCGACGGCCAGTCCGCACGCGGTGACGAGCAGCGCCAGCAACGCCGCTAATCGCCGCGCAGTGTTCTGCTGCACAGGCATTTCCTTCCGTCGGCCGCCGGCCGGGTTAGCTGACGGGTTCGGGACGAAGGAAATCCCTACCGCTAGTAGCGGATTCACCCCGAGGAGAATATGGTTCCCCGGCTCGCCATTGACGGCGATTAGGCGGCGGCCCCCGCACGGGAACCGAACCGACCATACCCACTCGATCGACAGATCGACAGTTCTCGTACGCCCCGCAATTACGCCACCACGCCAGGTGATTGCAATTACGGAATGTGTTTGACCGGTAACGCTTTTAGCGGTTCCTGAGGTCTGATCCGGAGCGATATCTCGGGTAAACTTGCCGCCGGTCCTGCCAGGACGGCACCGCCCCCGAGTTGCCGGCAGGCCGCCGCCCAATCGTCGCGAGACGAGCCGGGGAACCAGGTCACTGGGGTGTATCCGCATTTGCGGTAGGGATCGCTTCCGTCCCGAACCCGTCAGCTAACTCGGTCGGCGGTGACACGGAAGGAACTGTTGATGGCAGTAAGTCCCCGCCGGTGGCTGATACTTGCCCTGGCGCCGCTGGTCAGCGCCCTGATGTTCATGGCGCCCGCGACTCCGGCCGCGGCCGAGCCAGGCGGCTCCTCGTCCTCCGCCCAGGAGGAGGAAGAGGACGCAACTCTCAACGACGTGATCGAGTCGACCAACCGGCGCTACGCCTCCGCCAAGTCCGCCGTGGCGCAGTCCACCAAGGCACAGGCCAAGCTGGCCACTCAGATCAAGGCGGCGGAGAAGCGGCGGGATCAGCTGATCCCCGAGGTGGACCAGATCGCCAAACAGCAGTACATGACCGGAAACCTGAGCGCGATGGGCTTCCTGCTCAGGTCGAGCGACTCCGGTGACTTCCTGAGCAAGGCGGTCTCCCTCGAGGAGATCAACAGGCTGCACGACGCCAAGCTGCGCGAGCTGAACGCGGCGATCGCCGAGATCTCCGACAGCAAGGCGAAACTGGACGCCGAGGTCAAGGCCCAGCAGCAGAACGCCGCCGTGATGAAGAAGCAGAAGGACGCCGCCGACAAGGCGTTCCGGCTGGTCGGCGGCAAGTCCGTGACCAAGGGCTTCGTGGTGGCCGACTCTCCGGAGGCCGCCCCCGCCCCACGGAACTCGTCCGGCGGTTTCTCCCCCGAGGGCTGCACCGAGGACGACCCGACCACCGGCGGCTGTGTGACCAAGCGCACGCTGCACATGTACAAGCAGACCAAGAAGGCCGGCTTCAACATGTTCGTCGGCTGCTACCGCTCCGGCGGGCCGTACGAACACCCCAAGGGCCGGGCATGTGACTGGTCGCTGCAGAAGAGCGGATTCTCGGTCTACGACACCGACAGGGAATTCAAGTACGGCAACGACCTGATGGCGTTCCTGGTCCGTAACGCCGACGAGCTCGGCATCTACTACGTGATCTGGAACAAGATGATCTGGTTCCCGGCCTCGGGCTGGAAGGAATACCACGGGGTCAGTGCCCACACCGACCACGTACACGTCTCGATGCTCTGACCGACGTCACGAAAACGGCCCCCAACCCGATCGGGTTGGGGGCCGTTTTCGCTGATCAGTGCACCGATCGGCGGACCGGGGCGCGACCGTGCGGCTGGGCCGGCGCCGGGCCGGGCGGCACCGCGGCCGGGATCGGCATGGTCACCGGCCGCACCTGGGTCACCTCGGTCTCCTTGCCGTGGTGGACCAGGGTGAGCCGCGCCTGACCGCCGCCGTTGCGCAGCGAGTAGGTGACCTCGTCGGAGGTCACGTTCACCCGCAGCCGCAGGCCCCGCCAGAGCAGCGAGAACTCCAGGTTGTTGATCCGGCTGGGCAGCCGCGGCGCGAAGCTCAGCTGGCCGTTGAAGTCACGCATGCCACCGAGGCCGGCGACCAGCGCGATCCAGGACCCGGCCAGCGACGCCACGTGCACGCCGTCCCGCGCGTTGCGGTGCAGGTCGTGCAGGTCCATCAGGGCGGCCTCGCCCAGGTAGTCGTGGGCCAGTTCGAGGTGCCCGGTCTCGGCCGCCATGACGGCCTGGATGCAGGCCGACAGCGACGAGTCCCGCACCGTACGCGCGTCGTAGTAGGCGAAGTTGCGCGCCTTCTCCTCCGGTGTGAACGCGTCGCCCCGGATGTACATCGCCATCACCAGGTCGGCCTGCTTGACCACCTGCTTGCGGTACAGGTCGAAGTACGGGTAGTTGAGCAGCAGCGGGTAGCCCTCCGGCGGGGTGCCCTCGAAGTCCCACTCCTGCAGCCGCGTGAAGCCCTCGCACTGCTGGTGGACGCCCAGCTCCTTGTCGTACGGAACGTGCACGGCCGCCGCCGCGTCCCGCCAGGAGGCCGCCTCCTCGTCGTCCACCCCGAAACGCCGGGCCAGGTCCGGGTGCCGCTTGCAGGCGTCGACGGCGGCCATCAGGTTCTGCTGCGCCATCAGGTTGGTGTAGATGTTGTCGTTCACCACGGCGGTGTACTCGTCCGGCCCGGTGACGCCGTCGATGTGGAACCGCCCGTGCCGGTCGTGGTGCCCCAGCGACCGCCACAGCCGCGCGGTCTCCACCAGCAGCTCCAGGCCGACCTCACGCTCGAAGTCGAAGTCACCGGTGGCCTGCACGTACCGGCGGACCGCGTCGGCGATGTCGGCGGCGATGTGGAAGCCCGCGGTGCCGGCCGGCCAGTAGCCCGAGCACTCCTGGCCGCGGATCGTACGCCACGGGAAGGCCGCGCCCGAAAGGCCCAGGGTCTGCGCCCGCTCCCGGGCCAGGTCCAGCGTCGAGTGCCGCCAGCGCAGCACGTCGGCCGCGGCGGACGGCTGGGTGTACGTCAGCGCCGGCAACACGAACGTCTCGGAGTCCCAGAAGGTGTGGCCGTCGTAGCCGGGTCCGGTCAGGCCCTTGGAGCCGATCGGCCGCTGCTCCGCCCGGGCACCGGCCTGCAACGTGTGGAAGAGGCCGAACCGGACCGCCTGCTGCACCTCCGGGTCGCCCTCGACCTTGACGTCCGAGTGGTCCCAGAACGCGTCCAGATAGTCCTGCTGCTGCTGCACCAGGCCCTCCCAGCCGTCCAGCCGGGCACTGGCCAGAGCGGCGCCCACCTGGTCGCGCAGAGCGGGCAGCGAGCGCATGCTGGACCACCCGTAGGCGGCCAGTTTGACCACCCGCAGCTTCTGCCCCGGCTCCAGGCGGCAGGCGACCGTGGTGCGCAGCCAGTCCGGGTGCCCCTCGGTGGTGATGGCGTGCCGGCCCGGCGTCTCCACCAGGTGCTCCATGGCCGCGGCCATCCGCAGGTCACTGGCTTTGGTGCGGTGGATCAGGATGCCGCCGGTGGGCTGCTCCATCATCTCCTCGGCCTGCAACGGCCGGTCCAGCACCGCGGCGACCCGCGGGTCCTTGCTCATCGGCGGCAACTGCTCGTTCGCCACCAGCTCGGACTGCAGGATCAGCCGGGCCGAGTGCTCCAGGGGCTCGACCTCGTAGAGGAACGCCACCACGGCACGCTGGGTGAAGGACACCAGCCGGACGGTCCGCACCCGGATGCCCTGTCCCGACGGGGACACCCACTCGACGACCCGCTCCAGGAGACCGGCCCGCAGGTCGAGGCAACGTTCGTGGGAGCGCAGCTCGCCGTACCTGACGTCGAACGGCTCGTCGTTGACGAGCAGGCGCATCAGCTTGGCGTTGGTGACGTTGACCATGGTCTGGCCGGACTCGGGGAAGCCGTAGCCCCCCTCGGCGTGCGGCAGCGGCCGCAGCTCGTAGAACGAGTTCAGGTAGCTGCCCGGCAGGCCGTGCGGCTCGCCCTCGTCCAGGTTTCCGCGTATCCCGATGTGGCCGTTCGAGAGAGCGAACACCGACTCGGACTGGGCCAGCAGGTCCAGATCGAGGCGGGTCTCCCGGATGTGCCAAGGGTCGACGGGATAGGCCCGTTCACGGATCACGGTCGTGCCTCTCGTAACTGATGAAGCGAGGTCTTTATTGAGGGAGGAGCTCGGACAGGTCGGTGACCACCACGTCGGCGCCGTGTTCCCGCAGCGCCTCCGCCTGGCCCACCCGGTCCACGCCGATCACGATGCCGAACCGCCCGGCCCGGCCGGCGGCGACGCCCGCCTGGGCGTCCTCGAACACGGCGCACTCCGCCGGGTCGAGGCCGAGAAGCTTGGCGCCGTGCAGGAAGGTATCCGGCGCGGGTTTGCCGGGCAGACCCAGCTCACGTGCCACGACGCCGTCCACCCGGGCCTCCAGGAGGTCGGCGATCCCGGCCGCCTCCAGGACGTCCTTGCAGTTGGCGCTCGCCGACACGACCGCACGGCGTAGACCGGCGGCCTTGGCGGCCTTCAGATACTCCACCGATCCGGGGTAGACCTGGACGGCGCCTTCCTTGATCTTCTGTAGCACGAGCACGTTCTTGCGATTGCCGATGCCGTTGACGGTCTCCCGATCGGGGGTGTCGTCCGGCTCCCCCTCGGGCAGCGTGATGCCCCGGGAGGCCAGGAACGTACGGACACCGTCGGCACGCTGGCGGCCGTCGACATAGCGGTGGTAGTCGACGCCGGAATCGAAGGGCACGAAGGGCTGATCATGCTTCTCGGCCCACGATTCCAGGAGGGTGTCGAACGTTTGTTTCCACGCGGCGCTGTGCACGAGTGCGGTCTGCGTCAGCACGCCGTCGAGATCGAAAAGGCAGGCGGTCACCTGTGAAGGAAGTCCGAGCACCGGCCCAATGTAGCCGGAGGCGATCCACGGGGAGAGCGGAAGGGCGGCTTCACATTTCCATGATGGTTCACAAAGCGTTCAACCTGCTGTTTCACCGGGAATCCGGCAAGACATCCAATCCGATGCGCAATCCGATCGAGGTACCGATCGGACCGGTGGCCGTGGTGACCTCATCACAGAGTCGATGTGCCAGCCACAGACCGCGACCGCCGACCTCGAACGCCTCCGGTGTGCGGACGTCGTCCAGATAGGCGCTCGGGATGCCGGGACCGGAGTCGGTCACCACGCACCACACCGAACCGCCGTCGATGCGCAGCACGACACGGCCCTGCCCACCCGCGTGCAACACCACGTTGGTGATCACTTCGTTGACCGCCAGCACGAAGCCGTCCAGACGATCGCCGGCGAGACCGCACGCCTTCACCAGCCGGGTGATCTCGTGCCGCAGGATCGCGATGTCGTCCCGGCCGAAGGCCCGGTCCAGCAGCACCGGCCACGCCGGCGAAGGGACGGCGTCCACCCTCGGCTCCCCGTCGAGAGCCGAACGCACGCCCTGGCCGATCCTGTCCTCCACCGTGCTGCAGCCTACGCGCTGTGGCCGACCGGTGGCGGGAGGCATCCGCGAACCCGCCCGGAAGTGGCGTCCCCCGCGTGGTCAGCGCCAGCCCACATCGATTCGATCACCTCGCTGGTCGAAGAAGTGCACGGCCTCCATGCGGACCGACACGGCCAGCGGGTGCCCGGAACCGATCGCCGGGTACGGCGCCAGGCGCACCGCCAGCTCGGCCGGCTTGCGGTGGTGCTTGCCCAGCTCGTTCAGCACGCCGACACGGCCCTGCGGGGTCACCGGCTCCGGCGCCTGACCGGCCAGCCGCTGCAGCACCTTCCGGAGGCTCCCACCGCCCGGCCGGGCCTCGGTCACCGGGCCGCTCATCTCGTCCACCACGATCGCCGTGGCGCCGATGTCGAGGTACGCCAGCGACTCGTGCCCATGGTGCTCCAGGTACCGGATCCGCCCCTGGAACACGTGCCCCTGGGTGTCCGGCGTGACCGGGGTGAGCGCCTCGGCCCGGATGCCGACCACGATCCGCTCACCGTGGTAGTGGGCCACCGCCCGCGCCCGCGGGTCGCTCCACGGCATGTAGAGGGTCTGCTCGCCGAAGCTCAGCGCGATGTAGCGGTCCAGGTGCACGTAGACCGCCGCCTCGAGCATGTTCATCTTCGGCGAGCCGAGGAAGGCCGCGACGTACAGCGTGGCCGGGCGCCGGTACACCTCGGTCGGCGTGCCCACGTCCTGCAGCACGCCCTTGCGCATGATCGCGACCCGGTCGGCCATGGTCAGCGCCTCGGCCTGGTCGTGCGTCACGTACATGGTCGTCACACCCAGCTCACGGGTCATGCTGGTGATCTCGGCGCGCAGCTCGGCACGCAGCCCGCTGTCGAGGTTGGACAGCGGCTCGTCCATCAGGAAGATGCCCGGCCGGCGCACCATCGCACGACCCATCGCCACCCGCTGCCGCTGACCGCCGGAGAGCTGACTCGGCCGCCGGCCCAGAACCTCACCGATGCCGAGCGCGCCGGCGATCGTGTCGACCCGGTCCTGCCGTGGCGCCGGTTCGACACCGGACAGCTTCAACGGGAAGCCGATGTTCTCCGAGACGGTCATGTGCGGATAGAGCGCGAAATCCTGAAACACCATCGCGATGCTCCGGTCCCGCGGCGGCAGCTCCAGGACCGGCTCGCCGTTCAACAGGATGTCCCCCTCGGTGGGGTCCTCGAGTCCCGCGATCATCCGCAGCACCGTCGACTTCCCGCAGCCGGAGGGGCCTAGCAGGACCATGAACTCGCCGTCCTGCACCTCCAGACTGACGTTGTCGACGGCGTACGTGCCGTCTGGCCAGATCTTGGTGACCGCTTTCAGCGCGACGGTGGACACCGTCAACCTCCCGCTTTCGACTGTGATCCCGATCCCACGACGGTCGGCGATCGGGTACTGACTCTGCGAGTGGCTTCGATAGTCCGCCATCGGGCGAAAGTGCCATTTGCGCATTGTGATCAATCGATTACTGAGATCGCATCTTTACCGGCGCTCATGTGCACGTGCACAGAAACGACCCTTTTCATCGGTACGCTCTGCAAACCTCACAAAAGCACCATCACCGTCCCGCCAAGCCGCGCGAGGCGCTGCCACTCAAGCCCGCGCCGCGCCCACCGGGCAGAGATCGTTGGTCCGGCCGACCTCAGGGCTGCCTCAAGAGCCCTGAGACAGCCCCCACGGCCGGCCGGGAAGATCCACCCACAGTGCGGTCAGCGGGAGGCTTTCCAGTCCCTGAGCGCCGTCATCGTGAACGAACTGAGCACCACCACGGTCAGCAGGACCACGGCGAGGGTGGCGTGTCCCAGGAGCGCCACGATCACCAGAAGCAGGACCCGGCCGTCCCAGCCGAGGACGGCGCCGCCCGTGGCCGTGGCGGGGGCGCCCTTCTCCATCCGGGCGGTCAGGTCGTAGTGACGCATCGCCAGGGCGAACAGCAGCAGGAAGACCACGGCGGGCGGGACCGCGCCGTACAGGCCGACCGCGGCCACGGTCAGGTACTCGGCGGCGCGCAGCGCGGCCGGCACCAGCCAGTCCAGCGAGCCGCCGTGCCGTACCCGAGCCGGGAAGCCGCCGGCCAGCACCGGGATCACCACGAGAGCGAGCAGCCACGGGTCGTGGCCCGGCCCGCCGGCCCCGATCGCGGCGACCGCCGCCATCGCGTAGACGGCGAAGAGCGCGGCGAACGGCAGCGGCCGGCCGGCGCCCACCCGGCTCAGCACGGACCGCACCAGCGGGCCGTCGTCACGGTGCCGCATGGTGTCGACCGTGTGCAGCACCCCGACCCGCATGGACAGCGCCCGCAGCGACCGCAGCGCCAGCGTGTACATCGCCGCCAGCAGACCGAGAACGACCATCGCGGCGAGCGTCACCCGGCCGTTGGTGAAGGCGGCCAGCACGGCGATCAGCGCCCACCGCTCGCCGATCGGGAAGACCACGATCCGCTTGGCCCAGTAGATCAGCGACCCGCGCTGGCTCTGCGCCTTCACCGAGGCCGCGGTGAGCCGGGCCCCGACCCCACCGGACGCGGCCGGCGCGGGACGGGCGGCGGCCTCGTCGTGCAGAGCGCCGTACCAGGTGTCGGTCATGTGCCGGGCGGTCTGGAGGATGATCGCGGCGATCGCGAGAGGCCACGCGTAGGGCAGGCCGGCACGTTCGGCGCCGGCCGCCAGACCGGCGTAGACCGCGTACTCCTTGGCCCGGTCGGCCATCGTGTCCAGCCAGCCGCCGAAGGCGTCGAACTGTCGCGTGTACCGGGCCAGCTGCCCGTCCACGCAGTCGAGCACGAACCCGAGATAGAGCAGCACCCCGCCGAACACCATGGCGACCCGGGAGGCCTGCCAGAACAGCAGAGCCGCGGCGACCGCGAAGAGCACCGACAGACCGGTCACCGCGGTCGGTGTCAGCCGGAGCCGGGCGGCGGCCCGGGTGACCAGCGGAGACCAACTGCTCACCGCGTACGTCGTGAAGAAGTCGTCCTGTTCCTTGACGGCGAGCCGGAGGCGCGCCCCGTCCTCGTCCACCGCGGCGATCGCGTCCCGAGCCCCGGCGAGTTCCACGCCGGTGGTGACCTGCTCGGCGTGCAACAGGCGCACCCGGGTGGCGACCGGCACGAACCCGTCGGCGAGCATCTCGGCGAGCACGTCGGGGTGGTCGGCGGCCTTCTCCAGCAGCGGCAGCTCGGCCGGGGCGATGCACATGGCGCCCAGGTAGCGCACGGTTCCGCCGTCGGGCGGGGCGGCGATGACGCGGCCCCGGTCCTCCTTGAGGCCGCCGGCCGGGTCGGGGGCGACCAGCACGGTGCTGCGCCCGGCCGGTTCGGTGGCCAGCATCCACAGCAGGCTGCCGTGCGCGACCAGGTTGTCGGCGCAGATCAGCAGGGGGACGCCGGCGTCACGGGCCTGCCGGGCCAGTTCGCGTAAGCGGGTCACCTCGTCGGCCCCCGGGGCCAGACGGTGGATCGCCGTGATCCCGGCCGCCCGAAGCGCCCCGGTCAGGTCGCCGGCGAGCCGATCGGCGTCACTGTCCGGTATCGCGGGGCCGGTCCGAGCGGTCAGAACGGCCAGCGTCACCGGACCACCACCGTTTGCCTCCTCAACGCAACGGCTCTGGCCCCACCGGGCACGCCGGGTGTGACCCCGGGCCTCACCAGGGCCGAAACGCGGTCCAGGTTAACAGCGGGCGTCTCGCGGGTACGGGTCACCCTTACGGGAGCCGAATCGCTCGCATCCACCCGTGGAACGAGGGACGGCCCGGCTTCCGTACCTACCGTCGAAGTGGCCACGGCAGGAAGCCGGGGCCACCGAAGGAGTGGATGAAGTGACCAGCCCCCTCAGGACCCGCTCGTTCTCCCGCCCTCGTCACAACCGCCGGATCGCCGGTGTCTGCGCCGGCCTGGCCCGGCGTTTCGGGATGCGGCCCGGCACCGTCCGGCTGCTGTTCGTCGTGTCCTGCCTGCTGCCGGGCCCGCAGTTCCTGGCCTACCTGGTCCTCTGGGCACTGATGCCCAGCGAGTGACCCACCCGCCCGGCCGCGTCGCGGCCGGGCACGCAAGATCGGCCGGGCACGCGATCCGGCCAGGCAAGATCGGCCGGGCACGCGGTCGGCCAGGCACGCGGTCGGCCGGGCACGCAAGGACGGCCGACCGTCAGGGCGCCCGGCGCGGCCGGGCACGCAGCACACCCCCGAAGACATCAGGCACCCGCCCGGGACCACTCCCGGAAGCGGGTAGGCGACACCGGCGGCTCGGCTCCCCCCGATCAGCCGGCCGGTGATCGCCGCCGGTGGCGGTCGTTCTCCGGGCGATGAGGCCCGGAGAACGGCCGCCCACCGTGGGTCATGGGTTGGCGAAGGTCACCGTGACCGTCGAATACCCCAGCCGGGCGAAGAGGCTCTCCAGCATGCGCTGGGTGTTCTCCCGGGCCCGCTCGTCGAGCCCGCTCGCCTTGGCCGCCTCGGTGATCCGCTGCTGGGCGAGCTGATAGACCTGCTGCTGCTTGCCGGGGTCGTCACGGAAGGCGTCGCCGATCCGGTTGAAGAGGCCGCGCTCCTCCGCCACCACGTAACTGCGCTCCATGTCGAGGGCGGCCGTGGACTGCTGGGGGGCGGGCAGCGTCAGCTCGATCGTCTTCTTCTCCTCGTCCACCTTCAGCGCGTCACCGGCCAGGCCGCCGAAGTCGACATAGGCCTCGACGGTGCCGGAGCCGACGAACAGGGTGCGCCGGTTGATCAGGAAGTCGGGGATGTTGTCCTTGTTCTCCTGGAGATCGACGATGACCTGGAAGGTGCCGTCGGCGGCCACGAAGCGCTCGAGGTCGCGCATGGACTCGAGAAGCACCGGCTGGCTGCGGTCGGTCGTCCGGTCGGAGAACGGATTGTCGAAGGTGGGCAGCACGTTGACGGCACGCAGCCCGAGGCAGGACGCGACCAGCAGCGCGAAGACGACCCCCACGAAGATCAGCAGCCGTGCGAACCCGCTGGGTCCGCGTTGCACGGCCGGATATTCGCTGGTGGGGTCGGGCTCGGGGTCAGGGGAGGAGGGGGCGGGCGAGTCGGCCATGTCTAAACGGTACGGAGCGGGTACGACATTCAGCGACCGGAGCACCCGCTCGGGCGGCTCAATGTGCGAAAGCGTTCAAACCGGTAAGTTTCTGGCCTATCGACAGCTGATGGATCTCCGAGGTCCCCTCGTAGGTCAGCACGCTCTCCAGGTTGCTGGCGTGCCGCATCACCGGGTACTCCGCGAGGATCCCGTTGCCGCCCATGATCGTCCGGCACTGCCGAGCGATCTTGATGGCCTCCCGCACGTTGTTCAGCTTTCCGACACTGATCTGCTCCGGCCGCAACGGCCCGTTCAGCCGGTCCCGCCGGCGACCCAGATGCAGCGCCAGAAGGAACCCTTTCTGCAGCTCCAGCGTCATGTCCGCGAGCTTCGCCTGAGTCAGCTGGAAACCCGCGATCGGCCGGCCGAACTGCTCCCGCGCGCCGGCGTAGTCGAGCGCGGTGTCCAGGCAGTCCCGGGCCGCCCCGAGCACACCCCAGATGATGCTGAGCCGGGCCTCGGTGAGGCAGGACAGCGGCGCCATCAGACTGCGGGCGCCGGGCAGCCGGGCGCTCTCCGGCAGGCGTACCCCGTCCAGGACGATCTCGCCGGTGCTGGACGCGCGCAGCGACATCTTGTGGTTGATCTCGTGGGCGGTGTAGCCGGCCACGTCGGTGGGGACCACGAATCCGGCCACCCCCTTGTCGGCCCGCGCCCAGATGATCGCCACGTCGGCGATGGGCGCGTTGAGGATCCAGGTCTTCACACCGTCGACGATCCAGTCGTCGCCGTCCTTGCGGGCTCTGGTGGACATGCCGGTCGGGTCGGAGCCGTGGTCGGGCTCGGCCAGCCCGAAGCAGCCGATCGCCCGGCCGGACGCCAGCGCCGGCAGCCAGGCGAGTTTCTGCTCCTCCGAGCCGTAGCGCCAGATCGCGTACATGACCAGGGAACCCTGCACCGAGACCAGCGAGCGGATCCCGGAGTCGGCGGCTTCCAGTTCCATGCAGGCCAGACCGAGGGCGACCATCGACGCGCCGGCGCAGCCGTACCCGGTCAGGTGCATCCCGAACAGGCCGGACTTGCCGAACTCGACGGCCAGGTCACGGATCGGGGCATCGCCGTTCTCATACCACTCGGCCACGGCCGGACGCACGTGATCGTCGGCGACGCGGCGGGCCAGAGCGCGGGCGTCGCGCTCGTCGTCACTCAGCAAATCGTCAAGATCCAGCAGGTCAAGCGGTCGAACACCCATGTGGCCAAGCTAACCGGCGGGCGTCCAACATCGACAGAGCCGGATGCGATCAGCTCTCCAGGACCAGCACTCGCGCGTGAATCTCCTTGCGCTGCTGCAGGGCCGCGCGCAGCGCGCGGTGCAGGCCGTCCTCCAGGTAGAAGGCGCCCTGATACTCCACGACGTGCGGGAAGAGGTCGCCGTAGAAGGTGGAGTCCTCGGCGAGCAGTTTGTCCAGCGCCAGCTCGCGCTTGGTGGTGATGAGGTCGGCCAGCCAGACCTTGCGCGGCGGAATCTCCGCCCACTCCTTGAGAGTGGTCTGGTGATCGGGGTACGGGGCTCCGTCCCGGACCGCTTTGAAGATCACGGCGGCTGCCCTTTCCGTGAGAACCGTATGCCAGCGTAACCCCGGGCCGGTCAGACCTCGCCCGCCGAAGCCCATCGGCCATGATGCACCACGGAGTCCACCGGGCGGTGCCCACGCCGTAGTGACGGTGACCTCTTGTCCGCGCCCCGGTAGCCGATCGTGAGCGCCCCGATCGGGCGATACTCCGGCGGAACCCCGAACTCCTGCTTGAAGGTGTCCACCCGGGCGGCGGGCAGGCCGATGAAGCAGGATCCGAGGTCCTCGTTGACCGCGGTGAGGTGCATGAGCAGGGCGGCGAACCCGGTGTCGATGTCCCAGAACGGGGCCGGCCAGCGCGACTCGTCCCGATCCGTCCAGCCTTTGTCGGGCTGAGCGTAACGCTCCAGATAGGCCGATTTGTTGGAGAGCGCCACGATGATCAGCGGGGCCGTCCGCATCCGCGCCAGCCAGCCCTCGGCCGGGCCTCCGGTCTCGGCGGTCGCCGCCCAGAACCGCTCCCGGTCGGCCGGCTCGGTGAGCACGAGGAAGCCCCAGCCTTGCGAGAAACCGGCCGACGGCGCCCGCAGCCCGTGCCGGACGATCTTGTCGACCAGCTCGGGCGGAATCGGGCGATCCGGGTCGTAACCGCGCATCATCCGTCGGCGGCGGACGACCTCGTCGAACTCCATCAGGCGACGGTGGGCCGGATGCCCCAGGACGTCTCCCAGGTCTCGCCCGGCGCGAGGACGACCAGGTCACGGCCGGTCCGGAAGGCGTCCGGCGGGCACGTCATCGGCTCCACCGCGACGGACCGGCGGAACCGTTCGCCGTGCAGGGTGTCGGCGGTGAAGACCTGCCAGTAGCGGTACTTGGCGTCGGCCCAGACCACGATCTTGCGGTCGGAGGCCGGGTCGGCCAGGGTGACGGCGGTGATCCCGTCGGCGTCGAAGTCGATGTCCCCGAACGTGGTGTCCAGCACCAGGTCACCGATCCGGCGCGGTTCACTGAAGTCGAACTCGGTCCCGGCGATCTTGGAGGCGCCGATCGGCAGCAGCCGGTTGTCGGCCAGCAGCCGCGACTTGGCCGGCACGTGGAGCACGGTGTCCTCCACGGTCACGCCGGGCAGCCGAAGGTACGGGTGCACCGAGTAACCCCACGGGGCGTCCGACTCCGAGGTGTTCACCACCTCCTGCACCGCCCGGAGACCGTCGGCCGACACCGACCAGCGGTTGCGCAGCCGCAGCGTCCACGGGTAGCCGACCTGGGCGGGCACCTCGTACTCCACGGTGACGGCGTCGGCGCTCTGCTCGACCGCGTGCCAGCGGGACCAGTTGACCAGGCCGTGGATGGCGTTGTGCCGGGCCGGCTCGGTGAGCGCGAGCTGGTACGACCGCCCCTCGAACTCGTACTTCCCGTCCCGGATCCGGTTGGGCCAGGGCGCGAGGATCTGTCCGGCCGAGCCGGGCGCGATCTCGTCCTCGCCGAAGCCGTCCAGCAGTTCGGCGCCGTCGACGGAATACGACCGCAGCGTGCCACCGACCTCGGTGACGACGGCACGGTGGCCCGCCGCCTCGATCGACCACTGGATCCCGGACTTCGCGGCTGACTCTGCGCTCATACCCGCGACACTATCCGGCGCCTGTCCGGGCTGTTTCAGGCCGGTAGCGGATCAGCGCGGGCGAGGCGCACGCCAGCACGACGGCGAGCACGGCGGACACGAATCCGCCGCCCACCCAGGAGACGCCGACACCGGTCAGGTCGGCGGTGACCCCGGCCCGCAGGTCGCCGAGGCGCGGTCCGCCGGCCACCACCACGGTGAACACGCCCTGCAAGCGGCCGCGCAGCCGGTCCGGCGCGAAGGTCTGCATGATGGTCTGCCGGTAGACGGCGCTGACCAGGTCGGCCGCGCCGGCCAGAGCGAGCAGCGGCACCATCACCCACAGGCTGTCGGCCAGCCCGGAGAGCCCGATCGCCACACCCCAGCAGACCACCGCGACCACCAGGGCCAGCCCCTGCCGGCGGACCCGGCTGATCCAGCCCGAGGTGAGGCCGCCGATCATCGAGCCGATCGCGATGGCGCTGTACAGCCAGCCGACCGCCGAGCCGCCACCGAACTCGACGGCGACCGCCGGGAACAGCGCCCGGGGCATGGCGAACACCATGGCGATCAGGTCGATGACGAAGGAGAGCAGCAGCACCGGCTGGGTGACCAGGAACCGCAGGCCGGCGAGGATGCCACGCAGGCCGGCACTCGGCTTCTCGTCGTCCTCGCCCCGGGCGGCCGGTGGGATGGCCGGCAGTTTCCAGGTGGCCCAGAAGGTGACGGTGAAGAGCAGGACGTCCACCGCGTACGCCACGATCACGCCGCTGCCGGTCGACCAGACGCCCATGATCAGGCCCGCGGTGAGCGGCCCGAGCACCCCGCCGGCCGTGATGGTCGTGTAGTTGAGCGTGTTGGCCGCCGGGACCAGCCGCTCCGGGACGATCCGCGGCACGATCGCCTGCCGGGCCGGGGAGCTGACCGCGAAGCCCGCCGACTGCACCGCGGTGAGCGCCAGCAGCAGGTGGCCGTTGCGGGCCCCGAGCACGGCCTGGGCCAACAGCGCCAGCGTGGCGGCCCAGGTGATCACCGAGCTGCACAGCAGCAGCTTGCGCCGGTCCACCACGTCGGCGACCGCGCCGCCCCACAACCCGAAGATCAACAACGGGACCAGCCCGGCCACCCCGAGCAGGCCCACCCAGGTGGTCGATCCGGTGACGGCGAACATCTGCACCGGTACGGCCACCGCGGTGAACTGGAAGCCGAAGTACGACGCGCCGTTGCCGATCCAGGTGCGCCGGAACGTCGGCAGGCCCAGCGGCCGCGTGTCGATCATCCAGGACCGCGGCTCCCGGGTCGTCTGGCTCAAGGCGCCAGCCTCTCCACCACCCAGCCGTGATCGGCCGCCCGGTAACGGAGCCGATCGTGCAACCGGCTGCTCCGGCCCTGCCAGAACTCCACGGCGTCCGGCCGCACCAGCAGGCCACCCCAGTGCGGCGGCGCCGGCACCGGCCCGTCACCGAACCGCTCGGCCGCCGCGGCCAGGCGCTCGTCCAGCGCCTCCGGGCCGGGCAGCACCGACGACTGCGGGCTGGCCCAGGCGCCGAGCTGGGAGCCACGCGGCCGGGACGCGAAATACTCCTCGGTCTCGTCGCGTGACACCCGCTCGACCGGCCCGGTCACGATCACCTGGCGCTGCATCGGAAACCACGGGAAGACCAGGCTCGCGTACGGGTTCAGCTCCAGCTCCCGGCCCTTCCGTGACGCGTAGTTGGTGAAGAAGACGAAACCGCGTACGTCGTACCCCTTGAGGAGAACGGTCCGCGCCGAGGGACGCGCCCCGGAGTCCGCGGTGGCCAGGATCATCGCGTTGGGCTCCGGCAGGCCGAAGGCCGCCGCGTCGGCGAACCAGAGCGCGAACTGCTCCGGCCAGGTCGCGGCCATGGCGGTCTCGGCCAGCGGCGGCCACTCCCGGTAGTCACGGCGCATCCCGGCGGGTGACGGTGTTTCGGCGCCCATCCAGGCCCCCTCGCTCTCGGCGCATCCCCCCGGCGCAAACTACTGAGGTGACCCCGGAGATGTGAAACGACCGTAAGTCGCCCGCCGCGAAACGTCAGTTGAACCAGGATGGGTGTCATCGAGAGCACAACCGCGATGGGTCGACCATGCCGTTACCCGGCGGGCAAGATGAATCACCCACCGCAGTTCGGTTCCACAGGGAGTGCCGTGACCGACTTCAAGCCGGGGCTCGAGGGCGTCATCGCGTTCGAGACCGAGATCGCCGAGCCCGACCGGGACGGTGGCGCCCTGCGGTATCGCGGCGTCGACATCGAGGACCTGATCGGCCAGGTGTCCTACGGCAACGTCTGGGGCCTGCTGGTCGACGGGAAGTTCGGGCCGGGGCTGCCACCGGCCGAGCCGTTCCCGGTTCCCGTGCACTCCGGCGACATCCGGGTGGACGTGCAGTCCGCGGTGGCGATGCTGGCGCCCTACTGGGGTCTGTCGCAGATGCTCGACATCAGCGACGAGCAGGCCCGCCGTGACCTGGCCCGGGTGTCGGTGACCGCGCTGTCCTTCGTCGCCCAGGCGGCCCGCGGGCTGGGCCTGCCGGCCGTCCCGCAGAAGGACATCGACAAGGCCGAGACCATCGTGGAGCGGTTCATGCGCCGGTGGCGTGGCGACCCGGACCCACGGCACATCAAGGCCGTCGACGCGTACTTCATCTCCTCCTGTGAGCATGGTCTCAACGCGTCCACGTTCACCACCCGGATCGTCGCCTCCACCGGCGCCGACGCGGCCGCCTGCATCTCCTCAGGCATCGGCGCGCTGTCCGGCCCGCTGCACGGTGGGGCGCCCACCCGGGTGCTGCACATGATCGAGGCGGTCGAGCGCAGCGGCGATGCCGCCGGTTATGTGAAGGAGCTGCTGGACCGCGGTGAGCGCCTGATGGGCTTCGGCCACCGGGTCTACCGCGCCGAGGACCCGCGTGCCCGCGTGCTGCGCCGGATCGCCAAGGACCTGGGCGCCCCGCGCTACGAGGTGGCCGAGGCGCTGGAGCGGGCCGCCCTCGCCGAGCTGCACGAGCGCAAGCCGCAGCAGGAGCTGTGGACGAACGTGGAGTTCTGGGCCGCCGTGGTGCTCGACTTCGCCGAGGTCCCGGCGCACATGTTCACCTCGATGTTCACCTGTGCCCGGGTGGCCGGGTGGAGCGCGCACATCCTGGAGCAGAAGAGGCTGGGCCGGATCCTGCGGCCGAGTCTGCGCTATGTGGGACCTGAGCCACGCAAGCCGCAGGAGGTCGAGGGCTGGGATCAGCTGCTACCGCATAATGTGTGATCGTGGCTGACATCCGGATCCCTGACGCGATCAAACCCGTCGACGGCCGTTTCGGCTCGGGCCCGAGCAAGGTCCGTCCCGAGGGTGTCGAGGCGCTCTCCGCGGTGTCCCGCACCTTCATGGGCACCTCCCACCGGCAGGGCACGGTGAAGGACCAGGTGGCCCGGCTGCGCCGCGGCCTGGCCGAGTTCTTCTCGATCCCGGAGGGCTACGAGGTGGTCCTCGCCAACGGCGGGACCAGCGCGTTCTGGGAGGTCGCCACGTTCGGCCTGGTCCGGGAGAAGGCTCAGTTCGCCGAGTTCGGCGAGTTCGGCGCCAAGTTCGTGCAGGCCGTGACGGACGCGCCGTTCCTGGCCGAGCCGACCGTGCACCGCGCGCCCGGCGGGCAGGCCGCCTACCTGACCGCCGAAGCCGGCGCCGACGTCTACGCCACCGTGCACAACGAGACTTCCACCGGCGTGGCCGTCCCGGTCCGCCGGGTCGAGGGCGCCGACCCGGGCGCGCTCCTGCTCGTCGACGCCACCTCGGGCGGCGGCAGCCTCGACATCGACGTCCGGGAGACCGACGTCTACTACCTGGCCCCGCAGAAGGCGCTCGGGTCGGACGGCGGGATCTGGCTGGCCCTGATGTCGCCGGCCGCGATCGAGCGGGCCCACCAGATCAAGGCCTCCGGGCGGTACATTCCGCAGTTCCTGGACCTGGTCACCGCGATCGAGCAGTCCCGGCTGGAGCAGACCTACAACACTCCGGCGCTGGCCACCGTCTTCCTCGCCGCCGAGCAGGTCGACTGGATGAACGCGCAGGGCGGCCTGTCCTGGGCGGTCAAGCGCAGCGCGGAGAGCGCGGCGGCGATCTACGGCTGGGCCGACAGTTCACCCTTCGCGCAGCCGTTCGTCACCGATCCGGCGCTGCGCTCGACCGCGGTGGCCACCGTCGACTTCGAGGGTGTGGACGCGGCGGCCATCGCCAAGGTGCTGCGCGCCAACGACGTGGTGGACACCGAGCCGTACCGGAAGTTGGGCCGCAATCAGCTCCGCGTCGCCCTCTACCCGACCGTCGACCCGTCCGATGTGACGGCACTCACCGCGTGCATCGACTACGTGGTCGAGCGGCTCGTTTGACCCGATCATCCGGTGGGGGTAATGACGGGCTTCACTGCTGTTGACGGCGCTTCATGCGTACCGATAAGGGTTGAATGGAGGCCTTCGGTGCAGCAGGAAGATCATCTGCGCTGGTCAGCAGTTTGACGGCGTGGCATACCCCCATTGGGTGACCGATGGGCGTACCGTGTTCCGAAACGCGCCCGGGTGAATGACTCTCGGGAGCACAGGCCAACGCGACGAGACGGAGGCAACGCATGCGGCCGGTACGCTTCGTCGCCCTCTCTGAAGACGGTCAGGCTCTCGTGCTCGCCGACGAGGTCGGGCGCCTGCTGGCTCTGCCGATCGACGAGCGGGTGTCCGGTGTCCTCACCGAGGGCCCCGCGGCGCCGGGCACGGCCGTGGCGGTGCTCACCGCCGAGTCGGCGCCCTCGCTCTCCCCGCGCGACATCCAGGCCCGCATCCGGTCCGGCGAGTCCGCCGAGGATGTGGCCCGCATCGCCGGTGTGCCGGTCGACCGGGTCCTGCGCTATGCCGGCCCGGTGCTGCAGGAGCGCGCCATGCTGGCCCAGCACGCCCGCCGCACCCGGCTGAAGACGTCTGATTCGGGTCAGCCGCTGGCCGAGGTGGTCGACGGCCGTCTCGCGCAGCACGGCATCGACACCGAGAAGATCTCGTGGGACGCGTTCCGTAAGGACGACGGCACCTGGCGCATCGTCGCCACCTGGCCGTCGGGCAAGGCCACCGCCCAGGCCATCTGGGACATGGACAAGGGCCGTCAGGTGGTGTCGCCCCACGACGACATGGCTCAGTACCTGTGCGCCGAGCGCCCCACCCAGATCCTCGGGCAGGAGCCCGCTCCCGAGCGTGGCGGGCACGGCCTGCCCGGTCCGGCCCGGAGCGGCGAGCCGAGCCGCGGCGGCCACGGCCTGCCCAGCTCCGACTCCGCCCCGGCCCGCTCCCACCGTGATCCGATCCGTGCCGGCCGTGACGCTCTGCTGGCCTCGCTGGACCGGCCGCTGGAGAGCTCGTCCGGCCGCGGCCTGGATTCGCCCGGCCGCCGCCCGGTCGCCGGTGGCGCCGCGGCGCTGCTCGGCGGTGGTTCGGGTTCCGCCTTCGACGACGACGCGGACCTGCCGAAGGAGGTGCCGGCCGTGCCGTCCCTGGCGGTGCTGCGCCCGCGCCGCACGGTGGGTCAGGCCGCCCCGGCCAACAACGAGTCGGAAGAGAGCAACAAGCCGCGCAAGCGGCTCCCGAGCTGGGATGACGTGCTCTTCGGCGGCGGCCCGGCGGCCCGCGAGTCGTCCTGACCGGCACGCGTCTGTTCGTTGCGGTCTTCCCCTCCGAGGAGGCCCGCGATCACCTGCGCCGTCGTCTGCCGGCGCAGGCCGCCCGCCGCCCGGACAAGTGGCATGTGACGCTGGCGTTCCTCGGTGACGTGCCGGAGGCGCCGGTGGTGGAGACGCTGTCGGCGGTTCCGGCGCCCGGACCGTTGACTCTGCGCGTCGCCGGGAGCGGGCGGTTCGGCTCGGTCGTCTGGGCCGGTCTCGTCGGTGATCTGGAGCCGCTGCTGGCCTTCCGCGAGCATGTCCGGGTCGCGCTGGCCGGCGCCGGTTTCCCGATCGACGGGCGGCCGTTCCAGCCCCATCTGACGATCTCCTACCGCTTCGATCGCCGGGTGTCGGCCGCGCTCGCCGACTACGCCGGACCGTCCTGGCAGGTCAGTGAGTTCTCCCTGGTCGGCAGCGTGGACGGGGAGTACCACCGGCGCTGGTCCGGTCTCCTCTGACTACGGGCGGTGTTGCGCGGCTCACTTAAGATCTTGACCGCAGCGGGAACCGCTATGGAGGAGGATCCATGCCCCGAGGAATCTGGTTCGCTCGCGCCGGGGCGGCACTGCTCGCCTCGACGGCAGCGGTCACCACACTCGCCGCTCCGGCGAACGCCGCGTCGGTCGGCACCGTCCGGGTGGCCGAGTTCGACGCCGTCGACCGGGTCGAGTTCCGGGCCGGCAGCGGCAAGGCCAACCGGCTGGTGATCACCTGGTCCGGCAACAAGATCACCCTCGACGACCGGTACCGGATCAAGCCCGGCAAGGGCTGCAGGACGGTCAAGGGCGACTCGACCAAGGTGCGCTGCACCGTGACCGAACCGGCGGACGATTCCGAGGAGAACTACCTCTACGCCGTCCTCGGTGACAAGAACGACGTGTTCCACAACAAGAGCGACAAGCATGCGATCGCCTACGGCGGCAAGGGCGACGACGTGCTGTACGGCGGATCCGTCCAGGACGCTTTCAGCGGTGGTTCCGGCGCCGACAAGCTGTTCGGCGGCACCGGCGACGACTACATGGCCGGTGAGAGCGGCAACGACGTGCTCCGCGGCGGCCTCGGCGACGACGTGACCGAGGGCGGCACCGGCCGCGACTACCTCAACGGCGGCGAGGGCGGCGATCTGATCTTTCCGGACGGCGGCAATGACAACGTCTACGCCGGTGACGGTGACGACCGGGTCTTCGAGAGCACCGGCAACGACACGGTCGACGCCGGTCTCGGTGACGACACCGTCGAGGGCGGCCCGGGCGACGACGTCGCTTACGGTGACGCCGGCGCCGACAAGCTGTACGGCGGGCTCGGCCGTGACAAGCTCTACGGCGACGACGGCGACGACCTGCTGAACGGCTCCCGCGCCCGGATGAACGGCACCGTCTACGACACCGTGGCGGACCTGCTCGACGGCGGCGCCCACACGGCCGGAGACACCGCCGAGATCGTCTCCGGCGACACCACGGCCGGCTGCGAGAAGATCGTCACGGTCGGCTGACGGACCGGCTTCGTGCCGGGGTGATCCGCCGGTCAGGAGCCGGCCGGCCGCCGGATGATCAGTCCGGCCAGCTCCAGCTCGGCCTCGACCCGGGCCCGTTCGCGGTCCAGGGCCGCGCCGGTCAGCGACTGGAGCCGCTCCGGCACGTTCAGGCGACGGCACGCCAGTCCCAGATAGGTGTCGTAGGCGAGCATGACGGCGGCGTAGAGCGCGTCCGACTGCAACGCGATGCCGCCGCGCCGCTGCTGGTCGAGACGGCGCAGCTCGTACGCGATCCGTTCGATCGGCGGCAGGCGCAAGGCGGCCAGGCGGCTCTGGTCCCAGCTCTTCATGCCGCGTTCGAGGCGCCGCAGGATGGCCCGGTCGTCGCGGCCTCGCGGGCCCCGGTCGGCCCGGCGGCGGACCCGGCGGGCCAGGTGGCGGCTGCCGCCGTGGTCGCGGCCGTTGCGGTCGCGCAGTTCGCGGCGACCGCGGCGGGTGAACATGCGGCGCAGGTCCGAGGTCGTGCCGCTGAGCATGATGGTGGCGGCACACGGCAGGATGAGCAGCGCCGACAGCGCCGCCGAAAGCACAGCAAGGTGCGCAATCGCCACGGTTAGACGCTAGGCCCTGACCGGCCGGGCCGGAATACCCGTTTGGCTGAGCGGGTCTGCCTACCTTGCGCGGATCCCGGAATTTTCCGGGATCCGCGGGATTCGTCAGACGCCCACGCCGGATCCGGAGCGCGCGAGCGGTTCGGCGTGCGGGCGCGACGAGTTGCGCGGCTGCTCCGGCACCGCAACCGGGGCGGCGGCCGCCGGGCTCTCCAGCCGGATCCGCGGGCGCGGCCGCACCTCGACCCGCAGCTTCTCGCCGCTGGCCCGCAGTTGCCAGATCAGCGCGCCGACCGCCGCCGCGAAGCTGACCAGCCCGGCCGCCCAGATGCTCGACGGCACCCCGAAGTGCTCGCCCCACCAGCCGGACAGCGTCGCCCCGATCGGTGTCGTCCCGAGGAAGACCAGCACGTACAGGGCCATGACCCGGCCACGGAACTCCGGATCGACGCCCATCTGCACCCGGTGGTTCGCCCCCTGGGCCAGGTAGATCGAGAAGAATCCGGTGGGCACCAGCAGCAGCGCCGCCACCGCGAAGTTGGGCGCGAACCCGACGGTGAACTCGAACACCCCGAAGAGCAGCGCCGCGCCGATCACCTTGTAGACGCCGGGACGGGTGCGGCGGCGGGTGCCGGCCAGCGCGCCGCCCAGTGAGCCGATGGCAAGACATGTGGTGAGCAGGCCGAACGACGACGGCCCGGCGTGGAACTCGATCTTCGCGAGGGAAGCCAGGGTGACCGGGAAGTTGAAGCCGATCATGCCGATCACGGCCATCATGCCGATCGGCAGCAGCAGGTCGTGCCGCTTGCCGACGTAGCGCAGACCGTCGATCACGCGGGCGCTGCCGCCGGCCCGGCGGTCGGTCCGGTGCAGGTCGGCGGGCCGCATCCGCAGGTAGGTGAAGACCGGCGCGACCGACAGCACCGTGGAGATCAGGAACACGCCCGGCGTGGAGAGCACCGCGAGCAGCACGCCGGCCAGCGCCGGACCGCTGATCCGGGCGCAGTTGAAGGTGGCCGCGGAGAGCGCCAGGGCGTTCGGCAGCAGCCGCAACTCGACCAGCTCGGAGACGAACGCCTGCCGGACCGGCGTCTCGACCGCGTTCGCGATGCCGAGGATCAGCGCCGCCACGAAGACGTGCCACAGTTCGACCACCCCGGCCGCGACCAGCAGCGCGAAGAGGACGGCGAAGACGGCGAACGCGGCGTTCGCCGCGATGAGCAACTTGCGCTTGTCGTACCGGTCGGCCAGGCGGCCGCTCCAGAGGGTCAGCACCATCACCGGTACGAACTGAAGCGCCGTGACCATGCCCAGCGCCCCGGGCGAGTTGCCGGAGAGTTCGAGCACCAGCCAGTCCTGGGCGGTGAACATCATCCACACTCCGACCAGCTTCACCAGCTGCCCGGTGGCGAACAGGCGGTAGTTCGGAACCCGCAGGGATCGGAAGGTGGTGTTCAGCACTGCCCGCACGCGGTATGCGCCCCCTCAGTCGTCGTACGCGTCATCGTCACGTGACGAAGCGGAACGACCCGGGGGCCGGGTAGGTCAGCCCCGGGCGACTCGCTGCAGGATCTCCGCAGCGCGCACCAGGGTGTCCCGTTCCTCGGGAGTGAGCCGGTCCAGTTGGGCGGCGAGCCACTCGTTACGGGCCCGCTCATGCTGCGCGTAGACCGCCCGGCCCTCGTCCGTGGCGGCCAGGATCACCTGGCGCCCGTCGGTCGGATGCGGTGTACGCGCGACGAGCCCGCGCTCCTCCAGTTTCCCCACGATCTTCGTCATCGTCGGGGGCTGGACGCGCTCCACGTCGGCGAGCTCACGCGGAGTCAGCGCGCCGGCCAGTTGGAGGCTGGTCAGCGCGGAGAGCTGACTGAACGTCAGGTCACCCACCGGGCGTGCCTGCCGGACCCGTCGGCTGAACCGGATGATCGCATCCCGCAGCGTCTTGGCCAGCGATTCCGCTGTCGTGCGCTCCGTCGTCACCACCCGCTCCATCACGATACTTAGCCTAGCTAATGAGCATGGCTAACGACATTGATTACCCGTATGACAGCCGTCACCGGGCACGCTAGCGCACCCGGTGACGGACGAGAATCCTCTACAGGAGCCAGGACTCCAGCGGCCCCCTGGTGAAGTACAGGACGAACAGGGCGGCGATCCCGTACATCAGCGGGTGGATCTCCCGCGCCCGGCCGGTGAACACCTTCAGCACCACGTAGGTGATGATCCCGGCCCCGATGCCGTTGGAGATCGAGTAGGTGAACGGCATCAGCGTGACCGTCAGGAACGCCGGAATCGCGATCGTGTAGTCCGACCAGTCGATCTGCCGAACCGTGGTGATCATCAGGAAGCCCACCACCACCAGCGCGGTCGACGCCGCCTCGAACGGCACCACCTTCACCAGCGGCGCGAAGAACATCGCCACCAGGAACAGCACACCGGTGACCACGCTCGCCACACCGGTACGGGCGCCTTCGCCGACGCCGGAGGCGCTCTCCACGTACGACGTGTTGCTGGACACACTGGCCGCGCCGCCGGCCGCCGCGGCGACCGAGTCGACGAGCAGGATCTGCGTGGTCCGGGGCGGCATGCCCTCGCTGTCGAGCAGCTCACCCTCCTGGCCGACCGCGACCATCGTGCCCATGGTGTCGAAGAAGTCCGTCACCAGCAGCGTGAAGACGAACATCAGCGCCACCAGAGGACCGGCCGTCGACCACGAGTCGAGCACGTTGAACTCGCCGATCAGCGACAGATCCGGCGTGTCGATGATCTGCTCGGGCAGCTTCGGCACGTTCAGCGACCAGCCGCCCGGCTTGACCACCGCCGGGCCGAGGTTCGCGATCGCCTCCACGATGATCGCGATCGCCGTGGTGCTCAGGATGCCGATCAGGATCGCGCCCTTGACCTTGCGGACGAACAGCACCAACGTGATCATCAGGCCGATCACGAAGACGAACGTGGGCCAGGTCACCAGCTTGCCGCCCAGGCCCAGCTCGACCGGGACGGTGGTGTTCGCGGCATCCGGCACGCGGTGCACGAACCCGGCGTCCACCAGACCGATGATCATCAGGAACAGGCCGATGCCCACCCCGATCGCGGTCTTCAGCTGCGTCGGCACCGCCTTGAACACCGCGGTGCGCAGCCCGGTCAGCACCAGGACCCCGATCAGCAGGCCCTCGACCACCACGAGGCCCATCGCGTCGGCCCAGGTCATCTCCGGCGCGATCTCGAACGCCACCAGAGCGTTCACGCCGAGGCCGGCGGCCAGCGCGAGCGGGAACCGGGCGACCACACCCATCAGGATGGTCATCACGCCGGCGACCAGCGCGGTACCGGCCGCGAGAGCCGCGATCGGCAGCTTCGCGCCGGTCTCGTCGGCGCCTCCGGCCAGGATCAGCGGGTTGAGCACCACGATGTAGGCCATCGTGAAGAAGGTGACGATGCCGCCACGGATCTCTCGGCTCAGCGTCGAGCCACGCTTGGATATCTCGAAGAACCGGTCGACGGCGCTCTTCGCCGTGCCGTTGGCCGGTTCGGCCTCTACAGACATGGGACCTTCCGAAAGATGGCTAACGAGTGAACGCGCGCATGCTTTCAGATGCGACTACCTCGGTAAAAGCGGTGCGATGTTACAACTCTCACGCGCTGCGCCGATGCGATCCGTTATGGCCGTACCCTGACGGAGTGAGTGATCTGTCTCCCGCCACGCACACCGGCGACCCGTTGCCGGTTCTCACCGTGGTGACCGGGACGAAACCGCGGCCCGCGCCACTCGACCCACCGATGATTCCCTTCGCCCTGGCCGGCGTCGCCGCCTTCGCAGTCGCGACATTGGTCACATGGCTCGCCGAGGTGCCCGACCTGTGGTTCCAGACCAGTCTGGCCGGCCTGCTGTGGGGCATTCCGGGCACCCTGACCATGGTCGTGCACGACCGGAACAGGCGACGCCGCCGGGCGCTGACCCACCCGGAGTTCACCGTCGACGGCTGACCTAGCTGTGGCCGTAATCCTCGGCCGGCTCGCCCGACTCCACCGAGCCGTGCCCGCGGCTGACCGCCACTGCCTCGACCTCGCTGTCGTCATACACCGTCGGCAGTTCGTCGACCGGCTGCTCGGCCGCGCTGAGCAGCGCCTCCGAGTGCGCGCCGCAACCGTGGTCGGCGCTGACCGCCCGGCCGTCGTCAGGCGCATACAGGTTTCCGCAGACGCCGAACATCTGCCGCAGCGTGCCGGCCAGCGGAAGGTAGAAGCCGCAGGTGCCGCAACGGGCGTTCCGCGGGGCGGCCGCCGAGATCGGCGCCTCCGGGCCTCCGTCCCCGTCATACCACCGCTGGGCCGTCTCCATCCGGCCGTCCTTGGACATCACCCGGGAACGGCCCAGGCCCAGCTCCCAGGAAACCTCCTCGACGGCGGCGTCGTCACTCAGCACGTAGCCCGGGGTGAGGCGCTCGTCGTCCGGCGCGGTCGGCATCAGATCGCCGACACCCAGATCGCCGGGCTGCACCCGCTCGTTCCACGGCACCCAGCCGGGGGCGAGCAGCGCATCCGGCCCCGGCAGCAACACCGTCTCGCAGACCGTGACGTGCCGGCTGCGCGGGACGCGGGTCACCGTCACCGCCCAGCGCCAGCCCTTGTAGCCGGACAGATGACTTTCGAAGAAGTGAGTCACGACACGGTCGCCCTCGGCGATCGCTTCGAGATGCTCGCCGATGTCGTCGGGGTCCACTTCGGTGATGGCACCACGGGCCACCCCGACGGCATCGGCACAGACCTGGTCGAGTCGGGCGGCGCGGGTGGTGGTCCTGGAGGTCACCCGCCCATTGTTGCCTACCGAACCCGGTGGTCCGCAACGACTCCCCAGATAGACCGGCGCGGAACGGGACGCGGGTCGCCCACATCAGTCAGGATGGTTCCCATGCCGCTGCTTCCCACACTCGGACGCACCGTCGGCACCGGCGTCAAAGCCGCCCGATTGCTGGTGCGTGGTTCGGTGCGCGGCGGCGCCTGGGCCACCCGCCGTGTCGGCTCGGCCCGCGCCCGCGGAGCGGCCAACGAGGTCGGCATGATCCGGCTCTTCGACCTGCACGCCGTCTCGTGCGCAGGCGACGCGCTCATCGCCATCGGCCTGGCCGGCACCATCTTCAGCGTTCCGCTCGGCGAGGCGCGCAGCAAGGTCGGGCTCTACCTGCTCATCACCATGGTTCCGTTCGCACTGCTGGCGCCGGTCGTCGGGCCGCTGCTCGACCACTTCCGCCACGGCCGGCGTTACGCGCTGGCCGCCACCTTCCTCGGCCGCGCCTTCCTGGCCTACGTCATGGCCGACAACCTGCTCGGCTGGGGTCTCTATCCGGCGGCTTTCGGGGTGCTCGCGCTGTCCCGGGCGTATGGTGTGGCCCGCTCCGCGGCCGTGCCACGTCTCCTGCCGGAAGGCGTCGGACTGTCCCAGGTGGGCGCACGGGCCAGCGTCTACGGCACCTTCGCGGGCATCCTGGTGGCGCCGATCGGCCTGCTGGCCTTCAAGTTCGGGCCACAGTGGCCGCTGCGGGTCGCCACGCTCATCTTCCTCATCGGCATGGTCATCTCGCTGCGCCTGCCGCCACGCGCCGACTCCGACCCGCCCGAGGAACTCCCCCGAGCCTGGCACACCGTGCTGCGCATGGGCCGCGGCCCGGAACGCCCGCTCTCCGGCCCGCTGGTCGTCGCCACCCTGATCGGCAGCACCAGCCTGCGCCTGCTCTACGGCTTCCTGCTGCTCTTCCTCACCTTCGCGATCATGGGCGGCCAACTGACCACCTCGGTCCTCGGCACGGAACTCAGCCGCGGCGCAGCGGTCGGCCTGGTCGGCGCCGCCCTGGCCCTCGGCACCTTCATCTCCACGGCCGCCGGCACCGGCCTGCGCATCCGGCGGCCCCTCGCCCTGCAGTCCAGCGGCCTGATCATCACAGCCGGTGTGGCGGTGCTCACCACGATCTTCTACAACCTCGCGATGGTCACCCTGCTGGCGCTGCTCACCGCGATCTTCAGCGGCATCGCCAAACTGGCCGTCGACGCCAGCATCCAGGAGCGTGTCCCGGAACGGCAGCGGGCCACCGCCTTCGCCCACTCGGAGACGGCCCTCATGCTGGCCTGGGTGGCCGGCGGCGGTCTCGGCATCATCCCGTTCGACGGTCGCCTCGGCATCGGCTTCGCCGCCCTGCTGGCCGTCCTGGCCGCGGTCCGGGCCGCCTGGTCCGCCGCCCGGCTGCACAACGAGCGCCTCCTCGGCCGCCCGGACGCCCTCTCCCCGGACAACCCGGACGCCGCCGGTTCTCCCGACTCTTCCGGTTCTCCCGGTTCTCCCGGCTCCCCGGGTGCCCCCGGCTTCCCCGACGACGAAGCCACCACCCGCCTCGACCCCGATGCCGCCCGGACCGGCCCGGGCACCCGCCGCCCTTCACCGAGCGCCGATCCAGGCACCCGCGGGTCCGCCCGCCACGCCGACCCGGATGCCCACCGGAACTTCGGGGCCGCCACCCGGGACACCGATCCGGACCCGCTGTGGACAGCCTTCGACGCCGACGAGCAGACGTCCTCCCGGCCGCGGCGCCCCAACCCGGCCGCGCCCGCCGCCGACCCGAGCCGCCGTCCCGGCTCGAAGCCACCACGCACCAGCAGCAGCCCGACGTCCCGCACCCGGAAGGTCGCCCCGTCCACCCCCACCCCGCGCCGCTCCACCGACGCCCAGGACGGCGACACTCAGCGCCTCGACCCCGCGCCGGCAGACCGCCGATGGTGGGGTGGCAAACGCAAGACCACACCACCGAACCCCGCCCCCGAACCGGACCGGACCGCCCCACCACCGGCCCGCTCCGAGAACTGGGACGACAGCATCCTCGAGGACTGGAACGACCAGCCCCCGCCCCGCCGCCCGGCCGCTCCCCCCGGCTTCCACGTCTACCGACCGTCCTCCGCCGAACACGACGACGACCCGGATTCCTGAGCTCTCTCCCCGATGCTGACGACGGACGGCCGCAAGCCGCGCCCATCGCCCGACGCCGGTCCGGCGAAGTCGCGGCGGCCCCCGGCACCCGGCACCCGGCACCCGGCACCCGGCACCCGGCAAAGCCTGACGGATGGCGGCAAGCCGCACGCACGAGCGCGGGCACCCGGCAACAGCCTGACGGATGGCGGCGAACCGCACGAACGAGCTCGGGCACCGAAGAACCAGTGATGAGGAACCGTGACCGAATACCCGCTCTTGATCGTCACCGCGGTGACCGCTGAGGCCGATGCCTTTCGCGCCCGGCTCGATCCGGGTCGCACCGTCGTCGAAGCGGTCGGCGTCGGCCCGGCAGCAGCAGCCGCCGGCACCGCCCGCCTGCTGGCCACCGGTCACTACCGGGCGGTGATCAGCGCGGGCATCGCGGGCGGTTTCCCCGGCCGGGCCCCGGTCGGCAGCCTGGTGATCGCGACCCGCAGCATCGCCGCCGATCTGGGCGCCGAATCCCCAGACGGCTTCCTGCCGATCGAGGAGCTCGGTTTCGGCAGCAGCCTCCTCGACACCGACCCGGCGCTGCTCAAGGCGCTGCGAACCGCCCTTCCCGAGGCGATCATCGGTGATGTCCTCACGCTCGCCACGGTCACCGGCACGGCGGAGACCGCCGAACGCCTGGCCACCCGCTTCCCGGAGGCCGCCGCCGAGGCGATGGAGGGTCACGGTGTGGCCGTCGCCGCCTCCGGCGCCGGCCTACCGTTCGCGGAACTGCGCGCCATCTCCAACCCGATCGGCCCCCGCGACCGCGCCGCGTGGCGCCTGGCCGATGCTTTCGCCGCGCTCGGATCCACGGCCCCAGCCCTCGACACGCTTCCCTGACCAAGGCATTTTCCGGTACGCGTGACACCGTGCCGCATTTCCGGGTCGTCCCGCCCAGCCGGCGCGATCTCGCTGCCCACTCCCGCCCGTGCCGCACCCGCCGGGCTGAGATCGGTGGTCCCGCACGGAACGGCGATCCACTCCGGCCGGCCCCAAGCCCTGACCCTGCTGGCCGAATCGCCCGCCCGCCTGGCGCCCCGCCGCCCTGCCACCCTGCCACCCTGCCACCCTGGCGTCCTGGCGTCCTGGCGTCCTGGCGTCCTGGCGTCCTGGCGTCCTGCCGTCCTGGCGTCCTGCCGTCCTGGCGTCCTGGCGTCCTGGCGTCCTGCCGTCCTGCCGTCCTGCCGTCCTGCCGTCCTGCCGTCCTGGCGTCCGGTGGGCGGAGGGCCGGCGTGCGGGGCGATGTGTGCTCGGAGAACGTGACACCCGTAGTGGGTGTGACGACACCCGTTGCGGGTGTCACGTCTGCGGAACACCGATGGCCGAGATCCGAGTCCCGTCTCCCCGGACGGGGATCCGTTCCTGCGTGCGCTGCCAGCCGGGGAACGTGGCGGTGGTTCCGTGTGGCGGCCGGCCGGTGCCGCACGGTGAAGTTCACGTCAGCGGCGGTCGCCGAGGAGCCATCACCGGCCGGGCCGGGTCGCTTCGCCGGTCTTGCTCAGCGACGAGCGCACCGTTCACGCAATGCCGTCTACATGCGCAACCGCCGCAGCGGACGGGTCTTCACCGGTCCTGGACCGCCGATCACCGGCGGGCCGTCTACATGCGCAACCGCCGCAGCGGACGGGTCTTCACCGGTCTTGGACCGCCGATCACCGGCGGCAGGTGCGGGTGGCCGTCGGCCGGGCCGGCCCGGGTGACCACCGACCTCAGCCCGGCGGGCGCGGCACGGGCCGGCGCCGGCAGCGGGGTCGCGCCGACCGGACGGGACGGCACCGAAGGAACGGGACGGGGTCACGCGTACCGGAGACGGGCAACGGCCGGGAGGGGGCAGGCGCTCGCGGGGTGGCCTGCGAGGGCGAGGTGGTTTGCGGTGGAAGCGGCCTGATCGCGGGTTTTCACGCATCCTGATCATGAAGTCGGCCGAGTGGATCGTTTACACGGAAGCTGTTGCTGTCGGCGACCGTGCGCGGCATGCTGCGCTGAACAGGCATGTGACCGGGACCATACCGTCGGCAGCGAAGCGAGGATCGATGGACGACGTCACCATGTCGGCGGGGGCGCGGGCCCGGTTGATCGGCGCCGGTTATGCCGCGCAGGGTCTCGGGTACGCGACCGTGGTGACGGCGTTGCCGGCGTTCAAGGACCGGCAGGGCATCGACGACGGGTTCGTCTCGGCGATCCTGTTGCTGGTGTGTGTGGCGGCGGCGGGTGGCTCGGTGCTGGCGGACCGGATCGCCGCCCGGTGGGGCAGCCGGTACGCGCTCGCCACCGGCCTTCTGATCGTCGGGCTGGGCCTGGCGGGGACCACGTTCCGGTCGCCGAACGCGGTGTTCGCGGCGATCCTGCTCGCCTACGGTGTGGGGCTCGGGGCGGTGGACGCGTCGCTGAGCATGCAGGGCGTGCTGGTGCAGGCCCGTCTCGGCCGCAGTGTGATGAGCCGGTTGTTCGCCGCCTACACGGCCGCGGCGATCGCGGCGGCGCTGCTGATGTCGGCGGTGCTGGCCGGTGGCGCGGGGGCCGCGGTGGCGGTGACGGTGGCGGCGGTGTTCGCGATCCTGGTCGGGCTGGTGGGCTGGCGGCTGTTCGAGCCGGGGCGGACGCTGCGGTCGGACGTCGCCCACGCCGGGGGCGGGCGCAGCGTACGCCCGGTCGTTCTGGTCTGCGGGATGTTGATCTTCACGGCGTTCCTGGTGGACTCGGCGGTCAGCACGTGGAGTTCGGTCTACCTGAGTGATTCGCTGGCCGCGGCCGCCTCGGTGGCGCCGCTGGGCTACGCCGCCTATCAGGGTGCGGTGCTGGTGAGCCGTCTGGTCGCGGATCACATGACGCCGCGGGCCGGGCGGGTGCCACTCGCGGTCGGTTCGCTGGTGGTGTGCGGCATCGGCTGTGGACTGGTGGTTCTGCTGCCTGCCGTGGGGGCCGCGGTGACCGGGTTCGCGATCGCCGGTATCGGGGTCGGGGTGCTGGTTCCGCTGGCGTTCAGCGCGGCCGGCGAGGCGGCGATGGCCAGCAGCGACGAGGTGATCGCCAAGGTGAACCTGTTCAACTACGGCGGTGCGCTGGGTGGTGCCGTGCTGCTGGGGGCGCTGTCCGAGCCGATCGGGTTGCGGTGGGCGTTCCTGATCCCGGTGGTGGCGGTGATCGCTACTCTCCCGCTGGCGCGGCGGCTGCGGAATCTGACAGTGGCCGAACCGGCGGTCGACAAAGCGGAGGCATAAGCTTTGGCCGTGCCGAAGCTGGTGGATCACGACCTGAGACGGGCGGAGCTGCTGGCGGCCACCTGGCGGGTGGTCCGGTCCCGCGGGGTCGAGGGCACCACCACCCGGGCGATCGCCGACGAGGCGCGCTGCTCGCTCAGCGTGCTGGCCCATTTCCTGGGCGGCAAGGACGACATCCTGGTGGCCGCGCAGAGGGCGGTCTACGACCGGATCGTGGAGCGGGCCTTCCGGATCGGCGGCGATCTGTACGGTCTGGACGCGCTGCGCGCCGCCTTGGAGGCGGTGTTGCCGATCGACGAGGAGCGGGCCGCCGACGCGCATGTGAACGTGGCTTTCGCCGGGGCGGCGCTCTCCCATCCGCGGCTGGCCGATTCGCGCCGCGCGTCGCACCGGGAGATCCGCGGCCATCTGCGGACGTGTCTGCGCGAGGCGCGGGAGCTGGGCGAGCTGCGGGCGGGTGTCGACGACGAGGCCGTGATCGACGATTTCATCATCCTGGTGGAGGGCAGCACCCTGCTGAGCCTGGTGGACGGCTGGGCGGAGGAGGGACGCGCCGAACGGCTGTCCCGCCTCGCCGCCGGTTTCATCGATCAGCTGCGTGGCTGAGCCGCGATCAGATCCCGATACCAGAACCAAGAATCCTTTTTCGTACGCTCGAGCGTCGCAAAATCAACGTAGATGAGCCCGAATCGCTCGTCGTATCCGGCTGCCCACTCGAAGTTGTCGATCGCGGACCACACGTAGTACCCGTCGACCCGTACCCCGGCGGCGATCGCGTCGCCGACCGCCCGCAGGTGGGCGTCCAGATAGGAGATCCGCCGCTCGTCGGGTACCCGCCCGTCCGCACCGGGCGGCGCGTCGTGGAACGACGCCCCGTTCTCGGTGATGATCACCGGGGGCAGCGCCGGATACCGGTCACGAAGGGTCACCAGGATCTCGGTGAGCCCGGCGGGCACGATCGCCCACCCGAAGTCGGTCCGCTCGTCGCTCTTGACCGGCACCGGCGAGAACGGCATGCCGGACGGAATGTCCACTTCGAGCACGCCGGAGTAGTCCTTCCCGGCCCGCGGCGCCTCGATCATCGTCGGCTCGTAGTAGTTGACCCCGTAGAAGTCGAGCCGTGCCTTGATCAGCTCGAGGTCCCGGTCGAGCTGGGCGTCCGGCACTGCGACGGCGGCCCGGATCAGCTCGTCCGGGTAGTCGCCGAGCAGGATCGGGTCGGAGAAGGTCCAGTTGGTGAGCGTGGAGAAGACGGTGGCCGCCTCGATGTCGGCCGGGTCGTCGCTTGCCGCCGAGACCGGGAAGTGCTGCCCGGCGACGCCTACCGAACCGGCCCCGTGCTCACGCAGGACCCGCACCGCCAGCCCGTGTGCGAGCAGTTGGTGGTGTGCCGCCGGCAGGGCCCCGAGTCCGAGTCCGCGGGCCGGGGCGTGGTCGGTGAGCGCGTACCCGTAGAGGGTGTGCACGTTCATCTCGTTCATGGTGATCCAGTCCCGGACCCGGTCGCCGAGGCGTGACACGACGGTGCCGGTGTAGTCGGCGAGCCGGTGGGCGGTGTCCCGGTTCATCCAGCCGCCCGCGTCCTCGAACTGCTGCGGAAGGTCCCAGTGGTAGAGCGTCGGCACCGGCCGTACCCCGGTGCTGAGCAGCTTGTCCACGAGCCGGTCGTAGAAGTCGAGGTCGCCGGCGAGGACTCGGGTCCAGGAGAGGGAGAACCGGTAGTCGTGCACCCCGGCTTCGGCGATCAGGTCGATGTCGGAGGCGTACCGGTGGTAGTGGTCGATCGCCACCCGGGCGTCCTGGCCGTGCCGGACGGTGCCGGGCCGGGCGGTGAAGGTGTCCCAGATGCTCGGGCCTTTGCCGCCCGCGTCGGCCGCGCCCTCGATCTGGTACGCCGAGGTGGACATGCCGAACCGGAAACCGGGTGGGAACTGGGGGTACAAGGTGGTCCTTTCAGCGCAGCGCCCGCAGGCGGGGCAGGAGGGCCAGCGCGACCAGCGCGACGGCCGTGGTGAGCAGGTAGAGGGTGGGGTAACCGCCGAGCGCCGTGACGACGGGCGCGGCGAGGACCGGGGCGATCAGTTGCGGCAGGGTTCCGGCGATGTTGGCGACGCCGAGCATGGTGGCCCGGGTCTCGGCGTCCGGCAGGACGTGGGTCATCACCGCCATGTCGACCGCGATGTACGCCCCCCAGCCGACCCCGACCAGCACCGACGCCCCGATGACCACTGCCACGACGGGCACCATGGCCATCAGCGCGGTGCCGAGGGCGAGCAGGATCGCCCCGGCCGCCACGAACACCTTGCGCCGTTCCCAGCGGTCGGACAGCACTCCCCCGGCGAATCCGGCGACGCCCGCGAAGAGCACGTTGACGACCGTCACGACGAGCACCCAGGTGGCCGCGTCGGCGACTTTCACCTGGTCCGACAGGTAGTAGAGCAGGTACACCAGGACCAGCGCGTTGACCAGGTTGAGCAGGAAGCGGATCAGCCACGCCCAGGCGAACTGCCCACCCGGCCACACCCAGTGGAACCTCGCGCGGGCCGTCACGACCGGCGCCTCCCGGTGGATGAGCAGCAGCGCTCCGCCGAGCGCCGGGACGGCGATCGCCACCGCGACGTAACCCCAGGATCCGGCGCCGACGGCCACCGCGATGGCGGTGCCGAGGACCACGCCGACGATCTGCGCCACCCCGAAGAGGGCGCCGACCGTGCCGCGCTGGTTCTCCGGCACCCGGTCGCCGATCATCGCGGCCAGCGCGGCGAGTGGTCCGTTCAACCCGGCCTGGACGAGGATCCAGCCGGCGACCATGATCGCGGTGGTGTCCGCACCGGAGAGGACGAGCAGTCCGGCGATCCCGGTGACGGTTCCGGCCAGGAAGACCGGGCGCCGTGCCCGCAGCCGGTCGGAGAGGATTCCCCACAGCGGGTTGGCGACCATGGAGACGGCCGCTCCCCAGGCGGTGACCAGGGCGAGCAGCGCCTCCTTGCCGTCGTCACCGGCGAGGCGGGCGGCCTGTTCGGGCAGCAGGATCTGGATCGGCCCGAACCAGCCGGCCGCGATCCCGATCATGGCGAGCGCGTAGGCCGTCATCCAGCGACGGCCCACGCGTTCCTGGACCAGGGTCACGCACGGGCCCCTTCCCACATCACCGTGTACGCCTCGGCGCCGCGCAGCAGCTGCGACCTGAGCAGCGGACCGTCGGCTCCGGCCTGGTTGATCAGGTCGGTGACCCAGTCGGCGTACAGGCCGTACTGGGCGACGCCGTCGGTGTTGAGGTCGAAGGTGCGGCTGCCGTAGACCTGTCTGGTGACGGTGGTGCCGTTGATCGCGGTGAACGGGTAGGTGAGCGGGCTGGATCCGGCGTTCAGGCGGGGGGCGGCTTGCGGTCCCAGCCCGTTCACGTCGGTGCCCACCCCGTACCCGGTGATCTTCGATCCGTTGGCGAGGGCCCGGTGTGCGCGCCATTCGCCGAGGAAGGTGCCGGTGTCCTGGCCGTCGTCGGTGGCCGAGAACGCGTAGCTGGCGACGAACCCGCCGAGCCCGAGCAGGCGGTTGATCATGGCGGGATCGGACCAGGTGTGCACCGAGGTGACACCGGGGTAGCCGGCCTGCTCGGCGAGGTCGAGGACCGCCGACGCGGTCTTCACCCCCATGTGGTCGATGTGGATGATCATGCCGCGGGCCATCATCGCTTTGACGAGGTACGTGCCGAGCTCGGTCAATCCGCGCGTGTTGCAGATCTTCCCGCTCGGGTAGACCGGCAGGACCGTCCCGGCCGGCAGGCTGACCCCGAGTTCCAGCAGCTTGGCGATGTCGTCGCTGACCAGCGGCTGCTCGTTGTCGGACGGCCCGGTGCAGCTGGTGGCCTGCCACCAGTGCCCGGTGGAGATCAGGTTGCCGACGTTGACGGCCGCGCCGGTGACGCCCTCGTCGAAGCGGGTGCCGCCGAACGCGTTGTCGAACTTGTGCACCGGGTAGAAGCTGCTGACGCCCATGCTCTCCAGCTCGTCGAGCCCGGCGTCGATGTCGGCGGTGGTGCACTGCGGCACACCCTTGATCTCCCGGCAGCCGAAGATCTCCGAGTTCTCCACGCCGATGGTGACCGCGAGTTTGCCCTGGGCGGCGATCTGCCGAACCTGCTGCGGCGTGGTGGCCAGCCGGAACCAGCCCTTGCCGGGGCCACCGCTGCGGGCGTCCACATAGTCCTGCATCTTCCGCAGGTAGGTGGACTGGGCCCGGATCTGGTCCATCTCGTCGCAGGAGGTGTGCTCGGGCGTCAGCTCGCAGATCACCCGGTTGGCCACCAGCAGCACGTTGTGCACCCGCTGCCCGGACTTCCAGGCGCGCTCCAGGCTGCGGAAGTAGGACGCCTCGTGGAGCATCGTGTCGTGCTGTGGCCAGTCCCCGAAGGTGGGCCAGCCGTCCTCGGCCGAGTTGATCGGGTCGGTGCCCGCGATGATCGCCTCGAGCAGGGCGCCCCAGCCGAGGGTGGCGTGCGAGGCGCAGCCCTTGAGCGCGACCGGGGCGCCACCGGGGGCGTACGCGTCCCCGCAGTGCAGGGCCCCGCCGAACGCCTCGGCCGCGGTGATGTGGGAGTGCGCGTCGATCCAGCCGACCAGCCGGCCCTGCGCGTCGACGCCGGCGGCCGGGGTGCCGCTCACCCCGGTGGCGATGTCCGGGATCGGGGCGCAGCCGGTGGCCGGGGTGAACGTGAAGGTGCCGCTGCCGGCGCCGAGGCCGCCCAGGTGGTTGCCCATCTGCTGACCGGTGGCCGTGGCGACCAGCCGGTACTGGCCGTCGGCGGCGCTGACCGTCCAGTCGGCGCGGTCGCCGTACTCGGAGCCGGCCCAGACCCAGCCGAGAACGCTCTGGTAGATCGGCGCGCCGGTCGAGTCCCGCACCTGGTAGCGGCCGAGTTGGGTGGCTTCGAAGCGGAATTTCTCGGCGTTCGACGCGGTGCTGGTGAACCCGTACCCGACGCTGTCCTTGAAGACGTATTTGCTGGAGGTCTTGAGGGTGACGCAGGCACCCTCCAGATCGTTTGCCGGCGCCCAGTTCGCGGCTCCGTAGGCGGGGGCGGGCAGCCCACCGACGAGGCCGAGCACCAGGACGCCCGCGACCAGGGAACGAGTCACGCGGCACCCCCTTGGTAGATCAATTGATCCGACAAGGCGGAGTGTAAGAACGGTCACACCTCAGAGGCCAGAGGGATACGTGAATATTTTTCTCTGGCGGCAGATGAGAAGTAGCGTGGTGGACGTGGCGCTCTCTCTGGCGGTCTCCCCGTGCCCCAACGACACGTTCGTCTTCCACGCCCTGATCCACGGGCTGGTGTCCGGCGCCCCGCCGATCGATCTGACCTTCGCCGACGTCGACGTCACCAACACGGCCGCGCTCGACGGCGCCTTCGACCTGGTCAAGGTGAGCTACGCGGCGCTGCCCTGGCTGCTCGGCGACTACGAGCTGCTGCCCTGCGGGGGCGCGCTCGGGCGGGGCTGCGGCCCGCTGGTGCTGACCCGGGACCGCGCCGACCTCAGCGGCGCGACCGTGGCGGTGCCCGGCGACCGCACCACCGCCTACCTGCTGTTCCGTCTCTGGGCCGCCGATCAGCGGCCGGCCCGGATCGAGGTCGTCCCGTTCCACCAGATCATGCCGGGGGTCGCCGAGGGCCGCTTCGACGCCGGCCTGGTGATCCACGAGGCCCGCTTCACCTATCCGAGGTACGGTCTGTCCGCCCTCGTCGACCTCGGCGAGTGGTGGGAACGCGACACCGGCCTGCCGATCCCGCTCGGCGCCATCCTCGCCAAACGCGGGACCGTCGACCCGGCCGCCGCCACCGGCTGGATCCGCGACTCGCTACGGCACGGCTGGCGCGACCCGGCCGCCAGTCAGGACTTCGTCCTCGCCAACGCGCAGGAGATGGAGCCGACCGTGGTGAAACAGCACATCGAGCTCTACGTCAACGAATTCACCCTGGAACTGGGCGAAGACGGACTCGCCGCCGCCGACACCCTGCTCGGGCGCGCGGCGGCGGCGGGTCTGACGCCTGCGGTGCCGTCCTTCCGGTAAGCGCGTTGCCTAGATCTCGAACTCGCGGGCGACCGCGTGCACCAGCTGCGCGATCTTCAGCGAGGTCTTCTTGTCGGGGTAGCGCCCACGCTGCAACGACGGCTGCACCGTGCTCTCCAGCACCTTGATCATGTCTTCGATCATGCTGGCCAGCTCGTCCGCCGGGCGGCGGCGCAACTCGGCCAGCGAAGGCGGGGCGTCCAGCAGCTTCACGCCGAGAGCCTGCGCGCCCTTACGGCTGTCGACGACGCCGAACTCGATCCGCTGGCCCGTCTTCAACTCGGTGACGCCAGACGGAAGCGCGCCCTTGGGCAGGAACACGTCACCACCCTCGTCACTGGTGACGAAACCGAATCCCTTCGTCGCGTCGTACCACTTCACTCGACCCGTGGGCACCGCTGACCTCAACTTCACTCAATGGACACAACCGCTCACGGCTAGGCTATCCACAGGAGCGCTCGGACCCAACTGCAATCTCACTCAGCAACGCCGGAAACGCGGTGAGATCGGACAGCACGTGAGACGCCCCGGCCTCCCACAGCTCCCGCTCGGAGCACGGGCCGGTGACCAGCCCGACCCCGGGGACGCCGGCGGTCCGGGCGGCCACCATGTCGGCCACGTGGTCACCCACATACCACCGCACCCCGTGCTCCACCAGCGCGGCCGCCTTGCCCTCGGCGAACAGGTCGCCGGCCAGCTCGTCGGCCCGCAGACCCAGGTGGTCAAGGTGCAGACGGGCCAGCCGGCCCAGCTTCGAGGTCACCACCACCACCCGCAGCCCGGCCGCCCGCACCGCCGCGAGCGCCTCGACGGCGCCCGGCATCGGCAGGCTCGGGGCCACGGCGTGGTCCGGGTACAGACTCCGGAACGTGGTGACCGCGTCCTCGACCGACTCCTCGGGGAACCAGTACCGCAGCTCGGTCCGCAGCGGCGGACCGAGCCGGGACACGGCCAGGTCGGCGTCGACGTGCACGCCGGTCGCGAGGGTGAGCGCCCGGTACGTCTCCCGGATACCGGGCCGGGAGTCGATCAGGGTCATGTCCAGATCGAACCCGACCGCGGCCCTCACGGGTGGCGGCTGGCGGCGCGGTAGCTCAGGCTCTCCACCGGCAGCGGGAAGGTCAGGTCGTCACCGAACGGGGACGGGGCGGCGGCACGGTCGGAGATGAGCTCGGACACGTGCATCTTGCCCGACATGTCCACACCACGCGCGCCGGCGACCTCGTTCGCCGGTGTCGACGTCCCCGCCGTCTTGGCCTTCGCCACTTTCGGTCCTCCTCGCAATCGAGGTCCGGCCACGCCCGGACCGGACACCATCGTCCCATGAACGTTAGCGTTGAAGACGATGGCCACCACATTCGCCGATCAACTCCGGTCGCTGCCCGACGAAGCGCTGGGCGCGCTCATACAGCTGCGCCCCGACCTCGTCGTGCCGGTGCCCGCCGACATCTCGGCCCTCGCCGTACGCGCACAGTCCCGTAACTCGGTCGCCCGCTGCCTGGACGGCCTCGACGAGTTCACCCTCGCCGTCCTCGACGCGGCCCGCCTGAGCCGGGCCGACGACACCGCCCTGACCTCGGTGGACGCGATCCTCGCACTGGTCGCGAGCGTCCCGGAGGAGGACGCCCGCCTCGCGGTCGACCGGCTGCGGGTCCGCTTCCTGCTGCACGGCCCGCCCGAGGCGCTGCAGGTCGTCGGCGCGGTCGACGAGGTCACCTCCCCGTACCCCGCCGGGCTCGGCCGGCCCGCCGACTACCTGGACGCGCGGGCCGCCGCGCTCTGCGCCGACCGGGCGAAGCTGCGCCGTACCGTGCTGGCCGCGCCGCCCGGCGCCCGCGCCGTGCTGGACCGGCTCGCCGCGGGTCCCCCGATCGGGGCGCTCAGCCGGGACTCCGTGGCCGAGCCGGTGAAATGGCTCGTCGAGCAGCACGTGCTGGTCCCGGTCTCGGAGGCGGGCCGCGCCCCGCACCCGGACGGCGACCTCGTCGAGTTGCCCCGCGAGGTGGGCATGCTGCTGCGCCGCGACACCGGGCCGCTCGGCCCCCTGCGGCCGGGCGCGCCCGTCCCGGACGGCCCGTCCCGCGACCCGCGGGCCACCGACTCGGCCGGCGCCGGGCAGACCATGGAGGCGGTCCGCGCCACCGAGGCGATCCTCGAGGCCCTCGCCGCCGAACCGGCCGCCGTGCTGCGCGCCGGCGGCCTCGGCGTACGCGACCTGAAACGGCTGGCCAAGGCGGCCGGCATCGACGAGGCAGGCGCCGCGCTGCTGATCGAGACGGCGTACGCGGCCGGCCTGCTCGGCGAGTCCGAGGTCGCCCCCGCCCGGGCCACCACGCCGGCACAGGACGTGTTCCTGCCCACCGGGGCGTACGACCTGTGGCGTGCCACCGGAGTCGCCCACCGCTGGGCCGCCCTGGCCCGCGCCTGGCTCGCCATGACCCGGCAGCCCGGACTCGTCGGCCGCCGCGACGAACGGGACCGGCCGGTCAACGCCCTCGCCCCGGACACCGAACGAGCCGGCGCCCCACAGGCCCGCCGGGAAGCCCTCGGCACCCTCGCCGACCTCGCGCCCGGCGCCGCGCCGGGCGTCGACGACCTGCTCGGGCTGCTGTCCTGGCAGGCCCCACGGCGGGCCCGCGGGCGGGAGGCGGCACACCGGGACGCGTACACCGGCGCCGCGCTGCTGGGGATCACCGGATTGGGGGCGCTCACGTCGTACGCCCGGGTGCTGCTCGCCGACGGGGAGACGGACGGTGGTGACCCGCTCGGGGTGCATCCGGAGGATGCGCACGCCGACGCCGTGCGCGCGCTGGACCGGCTGCTGCCCGCCCCGGTCGATCATGTCCTGGTGCAGGCCGACCTGACCGTCGTGGTGCCCGGCCCGCCCGAGCCGGAGCTGGCCGCCGAACTGGACGTGCTCGCCGAGCCGGAGTCGGCCGGCGGGGCGAGCGTCTTCCGGGTCACCCCGGCCAGTGTCCGGCGCGCCCTCGACATCGGCTATCAGGCCGCCGACCTGCACGAGTTGTTCCGCCGCCGGTCCCGGACCCCGGTGCCGCAGACGCTGACCTACCTGATCGACGACGCGGCCCGCCGGCACGGCGGCCTGCGCAGCGGTTCGGCCGGCTCCTACCTGCGCAGCGACGACGAGGCGCTGCTCGCCGAAGTGTCCGGCGACAAACGGCTCGGCACCCTCGACCTGCGCCGCATCGCGCCGACCGTGCTGGTCAGCCCGCGCCCGGTGGCCCGGCTGCTGGGCGCCCTCCGCGAGGCCGGGTACGCCCCGGTCGCCGAGGACGCCGGCGGCGCGACCGTGCTGACCCGGCCGAAGGCTCGCCGGGCGCCCACCCGCACCGCCCGGGTTCCGGAGCAGTCCGGCCCGGTGCTGGTCGGCCCGCGTCTCGCCGGAGTGGTGGAGCAACTGCGGCGCGGCGACATCGCCACCCGTGCCGCCCGCCGCGCCCCCGTCACGGTGCGCGCCGCGCACGGCCAGGCGGTGCCCGGTCTGACGGCCGTGCAGCAGCACACGCAGGCCATGGCGGTGCTCCAGCAGGCGGTCCGCGACAGGGCCCGCGTCTGGGTGGGGTACGTCGACTCGCACGGCGCCACCCTGTCCCGCCTGGTCCGCCCGGTCTCCCTCTCGGCCGGCTACCTACGGGCCGAGGACGAACGAGGCGAGAGCCTGCACACCTTCGCCCTGCACCGCATAACCGCCGCCGTCACCGAGGAGTAACCCTTCCGAGGGATTGGCAACAGACAAGCTGCTTGGCGACACTAGTCGCCAAGCAGCTTGTCGTAACGGCCAAGGGGAGGGCAGCGCAATCACACGGGCAGCCAACCAGTACGACACCACGTCCAAACGCATCGTCAACACCGACCCCACCCTCTTCGGGCGGGTCTTCGACATCGATGTGCCACCGGGCGCGCAACCCGGCGCCACCGAGCTCAACCTCGCCCGCGTTCACGCCGACCGACGCAACGCCGATCTGGTGCTGACCGGCGACGACCGGGTCGTCCACCTCGAATTCCAGCGCCGTGCCGATCCCACGATGGCGGACCGCATGTTGATCTACCGCAGCCTGCTGCGTGTCGAACCGGGCTGTACGGGCAAGCCGATCCAGCAGCATGTCGTCGTCCTGGATCGCGGCACGTCGCCGAGCCGTATCGACGAGCCCGGGTTGACCTTCGAGTTCGATACCCACTACGCCCGCGACATCGATCCGGTGAGGGCGCTGGCCGAGCCGTTGACCGCGCCGTGGGCGATCCTCGCCGCGGCCCGCGACGACGACGAACGAAAGGCCCGTCTCGCGACGGTGCTCATGGCCGTGGCGTCCGCCGGATCGGAGTCACTCGCCCGGGAACTGACCCGGGCCGCACTCACCTTTGCCGCCATCGCGATGAGGCGGGAAGATATCAAGGACGTTCTGAGGGAGGCCGCGATGCCAGCCGACATGATCCGGGACACCGAGTTCGCGCAGGAACTCATCGACGAGGGCCACGCCGAAGGGCGGCTCGAAGGCCGGCTCGAAGGTCGACGTGAGGGGCAGCGGCAGGCAACAGAGATGCACATCGTCAAGGTGCTCGAACACCGGGGCGTCGGTCCCCGGATGGCGAAATTGATCGCCGAGGTGCTCATCGCGCGGGATGAGACCACGTCGGTCGAGCGGGCAGCCTTCGAAGAGTTGGACGAACTCATCGCCCTAGCGGCGGCACGGTGACTTCTGCCGGGTCGTGCGCCCCCGTATTGCGCACGACCCGGCACCAGTAACACGCTCCAGGGCCACAAAATGTTGCAATCGATTTCGGTCAACCGGTAAAGCTTGTGTCGTGCCTGGTCAGGCCCTCGCCGCAGGTGTCGCCACGGACGCGTGGCACACTGGAGGGTCGGTTTTTCCCAGGTTCGAAAGGCGTACGCGTGAGCGGCGGACCACTGATCGTGCAGTCGGACAAGACCCTGCTCCTGGAGGTGGACCATCCGGACGCGCAGGCCTGCCGGATGGCGATCGCGCCGTTCGCCGAGCTGGAGCGGTCCCCGGAGCACGTGCACACGTACCGGTTGACCCCGCTGGGCCTGTGGAACAGCCGGGCCGCCGGGCACGACGCGGAGAGCGTGGTCGACGCGCTGATCAAGTTCTCCCGTTACCCGGTTCCGCACGCGCTGCTGGTCGACGTCGCCGAGACGATGGACCGCTACGGCCGCCTCCAGTTGCTGAACGATCCGGTCCACGGTCTCGTGCTGCGCGGTCTCGACAGGTTCGTGCTGATCGAGGTGGCGAAGTCGAAGAAGCTGGCCGGCATGCTCGGCGAGCGGATCGACGACGAGACCATCGCGGTGCACGGCTCCGAGCGCGGCCGTCTCAAGCAGGCGCTGCTCAAGCTCGGCTGGCCGGCCGAGGACCTGGCCGGTTACGTCGACGGCGAGGCGCACCCGATCGAGTTGGCGCAGGACGGCTGGACGCTCCGGTCGTACCAGCAGGAGGCTGTCGACGGTTTCTGGGCCGGCGGCTCCGGGGTGGTGGTTCTGCCCTGTGGCGCCGGTAAGACGCTGGTGGGCGCGGCCGCGATGGCGACGGCGAAAGCGACCACGCTGATCCTGGTGACGAACACGGTGGCGGGCCGGCAGTGGAAACGGGAGCTGCTGGCCCGCACCACCCTGACCGAGGAGGAGATCGGCGAGTACAGCGGGGAGCGCAAGGAGATCCGCCCGGTCACCATCGCGACGTACCAGGTGCTCACGTCCCGTCGCGGCGGCGCTTTCACCCACCTCGACCTGTTCGGCGCTCGTGACTGGGGCCTGGTCGTCTACGACGAGGTGCACCTGCTGCCCGCGCCGATCTTCCGCTTCACCGCGGACCTCCAGGCCCGGCGTCGTCTCGGCCTCACCGCGACTCTGGTACGCGAGGACGGTCGCGAGGGTGACGTGTTCTCGCTGATCGGCCCGAAACGCTACGACGCCCCGTGGAAGGACATCGAGGCGCAGGGCTGGATCGCCCCGGCCGAGTGTGTCGAGGTCCGCGTGACCCTCACCGAGGCCGAACGGATGGCGTATGCGGTGACCGAGGCCGAGGAGCGTTACCGGGCCGCGGCCACCGCCCGTACCAAACTGCCGGTGGTGAAGGCCCTGGTCGACAAGCATCCCGGTGAGCAGGTGCTGGTCATCGGGGGTTTCCTGGACCAGTTGCACCAGCTGGGCGAGTTCCTGGACGCCCCGATCGTGCAGGGCGCCACCACGAACAAGGAGCGGGAGCGGCTGTTCGACGCGTTCCGGGACGGAACGCTTCGGACCCTGGTGCTGTCGAAGGTCGGCAACTTCTCGATCGATCTGCCGGAAGCGGCGGTGGCGATCCAGGTGTCCGGCACGTTCGGCTCCCGTCAGGAGGAGGCCCAGCGTCTGGGCCGGGTGCTGCGCCCGAAGGGTGACGGCCGTCAGGCCCACTTCTACACGGTCGTCTCCCGCGACACCATCGACACCGAGTACGCCGCCCATCGTCAGCGTTTCCTGGCCGAGCAGGGGTACGCGTACACGATCGTCGACGCCGACGACGTCCTCGGCCCGCCGCTGCCCAAGATCGACTGAGGCGGCCCGGTCAGACGGAGATGATCGGTCCGGGGTGGAGCATCCCGGCGAGCAGGTCGCCGTGCTGCTCGACGCGGTCCAGGGTCTCGGCGGCGCCGCACTGCCAGGAGGGCATCTCGCCGGTGGCCATGGCCATCACCTCGTCCCAGGTGAGCGGGGTCGAGGCGGTGGGTGAGGCCCCGGCCCGCAGCGAGTAGGGCGCGACCGTGGTCTTGAACGCGTTGTTCTGGCTCCAGTCGATGAAGATCTTCCCGGGGCGCAACTGCTTGGCCATCTTCGCGGTGATCGAGCCGGGCACCATCTTCGCCAGTTCCTCGGCGACCCGCCGGGCATAGTCCGACACCACCGAGGAGGACTGGGTTCCGGAGATCGGGCAGCACAGTTGCATGCCCTTCTTCCCGGAGGTCTTCGGATAGGCGGTGATGCCGTCGGCGCCCAGCCGGTCGCGCATCAGCATGGCCACCGCACAGCATTCACGCAGACCGGCGGGCGCGCCCGGGTCGAGGTCGACGACGAGCAGGTCCGGGTCGGCGCCGATCCGCCACTGCGGGGTGTGCAGTTCGATGGCGGCCAGGTTGGCGAGCCACACCAGGGTGGGCAGGTCGTCGACGACCACGAAGTCGATGGTTTCCCGGCCTTTCGTGGAACCGGGTACGGGCAGTCTTTCCAGGCGTACCCAATCCGGGGTTCCGCCGGGTTTGTTCTTCTCGAAGAAGTGCGCCTCGTCGACGCCGTCGGGGTAGCGGATCCGGGTGACCGCCCGGTCCCGCAGGTGGGGCAGCAGGACCGGCGCGACGCGCGTGTAGTAGTCGATGACCTCGCCCTTGGTGAAGCCGGCCGCCGGGTACATGACCTTGTCCAGGTTCGAGAGCTCGACGTCGCAGCCGTCGATGTGCACCAGGAACCGGTCACGAGGCATCGTCAGCGCACTCCCCGGGTCTCTTGTCGTCGCGCAGCCGCAGGAAGCGGGGGAAGCGCAGGCGACGGTCGGGCGTCAGGTTGCCGTAGCGGATCTCGGCCACGAGCTCCGGTCGTACCCAATGGGCGCCTTTGGAATCCTCTCGTGGCACCGCGCCGTCGGCGAAGGGTGAGTCGGTGGCGGCGAGCGGCGCCAGCCGGGAGAGGAGGTCCTTCTCGGCGGCCGCGCCGATGCCGCCGCCGACCCGGCCGCGGAAGGCCAGGCCGCCGGGGGTGGGTACGCCGACGAGCAGCCCGCCGAGTTTGCGGGCGCCGGGCCGCCAGCCGCCGATGACGTAGTCGCCGGTCCGGTCGAATTTGACCTTCACCCAGTCCGCGGAGCGCTGCCCGGGCAGGTAGACGGAGTCGGAGCGTTTGGCCATCACGCCTTCGAGCTGGTTCTCCCGGGCGGCGGCCTCGGTGGCCGGGCCGTCGCCGAACGACGGCGGCACCATCCAGCGCGCCCCGGCCAGGTCGAGTTCCTCGAGACGTTCGCGACGGGCCAGGTACGGCAGGCCGGTGTAGTCCATGCCGTCGAGGTACAGCAGGTCGAAGATGAGGTAGGTGACCGGGTGGGTGGCCGCGAGCCGGGCCGCGCGGTTGCGGTCGCGGACGTGCATGCGTTCGGCCAGCGCGGTGAACGAGGGCCGTCCGGCGCCGTCGAAGACCACCATCTCGCCGTCGAGGAGGGTGCCCTCCGGCAGGTGCAGGTCGGCGATCTCCGGGTAGGCGGCGGTGACGAGCGCTCCGGACCGCGCGTAGAGGGCCGGCGGGCCGCCGCTGAAGAGCGCGAGCACGCGTACGCCGTCCCACTTGAACTCGTAGCTCCAGTCCGGGCCCACCGGCAGCCGGCCCGCGGTCGCGAGCATCGGGGTGAGCGGTGATCCGGACACCCGATCACCATAGGCAAAAGCGTTCACCTTACGCAGGCGTCCCAGTGATGCCATTCTGAGAACATGCGAGCGATCTGGAAAGGCGCTGTCTCGTTCGGCCTGGTGTCGATCGCGGTCAAGCTGTATTCGGCGACCGAGGAGAAGGACATCCGCTTCCACCAGGTGCATCGCACCGACGGCGGGCGGATCAAGTACCAGCGCACATGCTCGGTGGACGGCGAGGTGGTCAGCTATGACGACATCGCCAAAGGGTATGACATCGGCGGCGGCGAAATGGTGATCTTGACGGATGAGGATTTCGCCGATCTTCCGCTGAGCACGTCCCGGGCCATTGACGTCCTGGAATTCGTTCCGGCCGAGCAGATCGACCCGATCCTGTTCGCCAAGGCGTACTACCTGGAGCCGGAGGGACAGGCCGCGAAACCGTACGTGCTGCTGCGCGACGCCCTGCGCGACGCCGACCGGGTCGCCATCGTCAAGATCGCGATCCGGCAGCGGGAGCAGCTCGCCACCCTGCGGGTCCGCGACGACGTGCTGGTCCTCAACACCATGATGTGGCCGGACGAGGTACGCACCCCCGAGTTCGGGTTTCTCGACGACGACATCGAGACCCGCCCGGCCGAGCTGGCGATGGCGAGCTCGCTGATCGACTCGATGGCCGGCAGCTTCGAACCGGCCGAGTTCACCGACAACTACCGGGCCGCGTTGCAGGAGGTCATCGACGCCAAGGTGGAGGGCCGCGAGGTGGTCCAGCCGGAGGAGGCCGAGGAGGCGCCGGCCGCGGCGATCGACCTGATGGCGGCGCTCAAGGCCTCCGTCGAGCGCGCACGCCAGGCGCGCGGCGAAAACCCCTCCGAGGGTACGGACGACGCGCCCCCACCCGCGAAGAAAGCGGCCACGCCCCGGAAGAAGGCCGCTCCCGCCAAGAAGGCCACTCAGGCGAAGAGCACCACGGCGAGGAAGACCACGCCCGCAACGAAGGCCACGAAGAAGTCGGCATGACTACTCTTCCTCCATGGGTTTTGCATGCGGGGTGGCTCGATGGCGCTGACGTGGGCGGAGTCTTACCTGGGCCGGGTCCGGGCGAGCGTGGGAGACACCGACACCATCTTCTTCGTCGGCGCCCGGACGGTCGTGCTCGACGACGACGGCAGGCTGCTGCTGATCCAGCGGTCGGACAACCTGCGCTGGGCCATTCCGGCGGGCGCCATGGAGCTGGGCGAGAGCATGGCGGAGTGTGCCGTCCGTGAGTTGTGGGAGGAGACCGGGCTGCGGGCGACGTCGTTGACTCCGTACGCGTTCTACACCTCCTACACCTATACGAACGAGTACCGGCACACGTACCAGCAGGTTCTGATGACCTTCTTGGTGAACTCGTGGGAGGGCGAGCTGCTGCGGCAGACCGAGGAGAGCGTGGACGCCGGGTTCTTCCCGCTGGACGCGCTGCCCGGGCAGCAGTCGTTCGTGATCGACGAGGCGCTCGCCGACCTGGCCACCTTCCAGAAGACCGGCGTCCTGGTGATGAAGTAAGGGTGGGTTAAATCGCGGTGCGGTCTTCTGTCCACTGGGGCAGGATGGCGCTTCGTGAGCACCAAGCGCCGCCGGCTGAGCCTGGATCTGTCCCCGTTACGCACTTCCCGGGACTTCCGGCTCGTCTTCATCGGCGGGGTGGTGACCGCTTTCGGGTCGTTCATCAGTTACGTCACCATTCCGTACCAGGTGGCGAAGCTGACCGAGGACCCCCTGATGGTGGGCCTGATCGGTGTCTGCGAGCTGCTGCCGCTGCTGATCATGTCGTTCGTGGGCGGCGCGCTGGCCGACTACATCGACCGCCGCCTGCTGGTGCGCGGCAGTGAGTTCGCGCTGGCTCTGATCTGCGGCATCCTGCTGATCAACTCGCTGTCCGACGAGCCGCACCTCTGGCTGCTGTACGTGGCGGCGTTCCTGACCGCCGCGGTCGCCGGCCTGCAACGTCCCGCTCTGGACGCGATGCTGCCCCGCCTGGTGAAACCGGAGGAACTGCCGGCCGTCATGTCACTGCATTCGCTGGGCATGCAGTTCGCCCAGCTCTTCGGCATGCCACTGGCCGGCATCCTGCTGGCCAGTTTCGACCTGGCCTGGGTGTACGCGTTCGACCTGCTGACCTTCGCCGTGTCGCTGGTCTGCCTGACCCTGGTGAAGGCGGTCCCGCCGCCGGTGGCCGCCGACCGCCCGTCGCTGAGCAGCGTGGTCACCGGCCTCAAGTACGCGAAGTCCCGCCCCGAACTGCTCGGCACCTACCTGGTCGACATCAACGCGATGTTCTTCGGCATGCCGTCGGCGCTCTACCCGTTCCTGGCGAACAATCTCGGCGGCCCGAAGGTGCTGGGCCTGCTGTACGCGGCGCCGGCGGTCGGCTCGCTGATCGCCACGATCGGCTCCGGCTGGACCGCCCGGGTGCACCGGCACGGCCTGATGGTGCTGATCGCGGCCGCGTTCTGGGGTGTCGGCATCGTCGGCGCGGGCCTCTCCGACACCCTGTGGCTGACCCTGTTCTGCCTGGCCTTCGCGGGCGCCGCGGACATGGTCTCCGGCCTGTTCCGCATGATCATCTGGAATCAGACGATCCCCGACCACCTGCGGGGACGCCTGGCCGGCATCGAGATGCTGTCCTACACCACCGGCCCGCTGCTGGGCCAGCTCCGGGCGGGCGCGATGGCCCGCACCGGGCTGGGCGTCACCGGCTCCATCTGGATGGGCGGCGTGCTGTGCGTCGCCGGCACCCTGGCCCTGGCCGCCGCCCTGCCGAGGTTCGTCCGCTACAACGGCAAGAACGGCATGGCCCTGAAGAAAGCGGCCGACGAGGAGTGGGTGGCCACCGCCGCCGACCGCCGCGTCGAGCGATGAGCACGGCGACGCCGGACCCGGCTACTTCACCTTGACCGCGTCGTACCTGGTCTGCGGCTGCCGAACGCTGCTGCCAGGGTAGACGACCTTCCAGGTACCGGACTTGGTCGCCTTGAACTTCTTGCTGTACTTGCCGCCGGCACCGGTCGTGGCCTGCCCCTTGTACGTGTAGCTCTTGGCGCCGTTGGCCTTGAAGTAGAACCTCAGCACCGCACCCTTGAGGCCGTACGCGGGGCCGTATTTCACCGGGTCGACCTTGAGAACACCGCTGTGGGTCAGCGCGGTGTTCTTCCTGACCGGCTCCGGGGTCGCGTTGTAGGTCAGCGAGGTCGGCCGCTTGACGTAGAACGTGTCGACCCGCTCCACGACGTGGTTGACGTAGTCGTCGTCGGACCACTTCAACTCGGTACGGATGGTGTAACGGCCGGGCCCGTCCAAGCTGCCGCAGATGAAGATGTAATCCGTCAGGTAGGCGTAATCGCCGCTGCGTGAGGACTGGGACGGCCACAGGAAGTCGACCAAGTCGCCGTCCGCTCCCATGACGTCCGCGGAGACGTCGGTGTAGTTCTCCTCGGCCAGCGGGTCGTACACCTTGAAGGTCACCTTCACCCGGTTGGCACAGCCCGCGTCTCCGTCGAGCACGAGGCTGCCGGTCGACAGCGTGATGCCGGCGAGCCTGGGCTGGGCCTGCGCCGGCGAGGCGGCCAGCGCCACGGTGGCGAGCCCGGCGGAAACGGCCAGAGCCGCCGCGGCGCAGCGGCGGGCGAATGACTTACGCATGACTTCCTCTCCCCAACGAACAGACGGTTCCGTTTCGTTGTTACGCGGGGGCATCATCCATGTGCACGGCCGTCCCGTACCAGACCAAGGGCGCAATTCTGCCCTCCGGCATGGGCTATCGCTGGCCGAACGGCCAGGTCGAAAGAGCCGAAACGGCTTTGCCGCTTTCCGGCGCCGAGGCCGTACCTCCTGGTCGACGGTCATCGCAGCCGCGCCACACGGTCGTCCCAGCCGAGCGCCAGTTGCTCCGGCGGGTAGGGGCCGAAGAGCATCGGGGTGCCGTCGAGGTGCCGCTGGGGTTTCTTTCTGAGCCGCCTGTCGGAATCGAACCGACGACCTACGCATTACGAGATCGAAAACCGCAGTCGATCTACTGGCACAAACATCCGTCGACCAGCGGAAACGCTTGTCATGATCTGACAGCGTTCCGCTACATTGGCGGCCCTCGTGCGGACCGATTGCGGACTAATCGATCTTGGGTGTGCCCGGCTCGCCCACCGCTCCGCCTGGCATTACCGGCCGTCTGGCGTTCGGCAACCCGCGGCACCACCACAACCACCATATTCGGTGGCAAGCCGCGAAGCGGCGCGGCAGCAACTACGGCCCGGCCCGCAGGAACCCTGACCTATGGACCATCCGCGCCGCGCTTAGATCTACGATGTGCCTCGAACCCGTAGTATCACCAGTGATACTAAGCGAATATCGTCGGAGATGCGGCGGACCGACTGGTGAAAATCTTGGCGGAGATGCGCCGGAACCCGAACAACGTCCCGTTCGCGGACCTGCTGTTCGTCTGCCGGCACTACTTCGGGGAGCCCCGATCGCAGGGCACATCGCACCACGTGTTCAAGATGCCGTGGCCCGGTGACCCCGGGTCAACATTCAGGACAAGGGCGGCAAGGCGAAGCCGTACCAGGTCAAGCAGGTGCTGACCGCGATCGAGAAGCTGGAGGAGCGAGCATGAGCGTGGCGGACCACTACACCTACCGAGTCCACTGGTCAGCCGAAGACGACGAGTACGTCGGCACCGTAGCCGAACTGCCCTCCGTCTCCTGGCTCGCCGAAGACCGGCTGGAAGCCTTCATCGGCATCAACGCGTCGCCGAAGAGATCGTCGCCGACATGGAAGCCTCCGGCGAAACCCCGCCCGTGGCCATCGCCGACCGCCACTACTCCGGCAAGTTCCAGGTCCGCGTACCCGAAGAGGTCCACCGCCGCCTGGCCATCCGCGCAGCCGAGCAAGGCGTCTCCCTGAACGCGCTAGCCTCCTCCCGCCTGGCCGGCGCCTGACCAACTCAAGAGGCCGTCGTCAAGCCGGCCGATTGCCGCTCAGCTCGCCTACGACGAGCATCAACTGAAGAGGCAACTCTTTGTCGTAGTGACCGACCTGGGCGACGATCCCCCGGGCGCCGGCCTTCCAGAGCTCGATCTCGAAGAACCACCCCGTCAGATACTCGAACATCGAGCCGCCCGGGTCATCCGGCGAAGCGTCGCCGTCGAAGTATGGGCGGATGTCCCTGCGCTCAGGTGGCCCGTAGCGGGATGTCAGCACCTCCGCCAGTTGTGCGCGGTCAGTTTCGAAGGATGTGAGCGCCTGGTCGAAGTCGCCATCCTCGGTCTCCCAGTCATAGAACGACTGGCTCTCGCGAAGATCGACATGGTGGGGTTCAGGCCTACCGCGGTTGTCCATCACGAACGGCTCGGCGAGCAACTGATCAAGCCTGGAGATCCACTCGTCCACGGCAGCGACCCTAGCCGTACTCATCACACGGAGATAGTCCGCACGCCTGTCACTGCGACGTCGTCACCGTGCCTACTTCAGCTGCCCCGGAGCCCGGGCCCGCCTGAGGCATCTCCTGCCCATAGGCACCACACCCGAGAGCCGGCCGGCGCGCCGGCCGATGTCGGCCGAAGGCCGCCACCGGGCGTACTGACCATCTGCGGACCGCGGGCTCCCCGGACACCGTCATCGACCTGTTCAAAAGAAGAACCCCAGGCCGGTGACCTGGGGTTTCTCGTGGAGCCGCCTGTCGGAATCGAACCGACGACCTACGCATTACGAGTGCGTCGCTCTAGCCGACTGAGCTAAGGCGGCAACGGTTAGTCATCTTACTGCATAGACGGACAACCTCTCATCGGGGGAGGATCGTTCGGTGGCCATCGTTCCCCGACAGCGTCCTGCCCAGTCCGAGGCGAATGTGCCGAACCGGCCACGCAGCCTGGATCCGCAGGAGCTCGGGTTCACCCGCAGGGGCCCGATCGGCTGGCTGGCGCCGCTTCTGCTGTTGAGCACCGGGCTGCGCGCCGTTCTGCACCTGTTCTTCGGGGCGTACCTGGACAAGCGTGAGCTCCAGAACGCGCTGGACGGTGATGTCTTCGACCATTCGACGACGGCGACCGGCGAGTTGTGGCTGGACTACGTGGCCGACCTGGGTGACGGTTTCGACGCGACCTATTCGGTGGCGTACCTGTTGTCCCAGGACGAGCTGGAGGTCGACGGCGAGCGGCTGCCCCGCGGCCGGCTGCTGCTGATGGGCGGCGATCAGGTGTACCCGCTGGCCAGCGGCGAGGGCTACGAGGACCGGATGAAGGGGCCGTACCGTGCGGCTCTTCCGGAGGCCCCGGCCGGCGCGCCGCGGCCGACGCTGTTCGCGCTGCCCGGAAACCATGACTGGTACGACGGTCTCACCGCGTTCCTGCGCCTGTTCGCCCGGCGTAAGGACGGCCACATCGGCGGTTGGCGGACCGAGCAGCGGCGGTCGTATTTCGCGGTGAAGCTGCCGGCCAACTGGTGGCTGTTCGCGGTGGACGAGCAGTTCGGGGCGTACATCGACGATCCGCAGTTGCTGTATTTCGAGAAGGCGGCCGAGCGGGTCGGCCCGGACGACCGGGTGATCCTGATGACACCGTCGCCGACCTGGGTGAAGGCGAAGGACAACCCGGACGCGTACGACGCCGTCGACTACTTCATCCGGACCATCGTGGCGCCGACGCAGGCGCAGGTCCGGGTGCTGGTGTCCGGGGATCTGCACCATTACGCGCGGTTCTCCGGCGAGGACCGGGAGTTGATCACCTGCGGGGGTGGTGGGGCGTACACGCTGGGCACCCAGAATCTGCCGGATCACCTCATGGTGCCGCCGAAGGAGACGCTCACCCGCAGCCGGAGCCGCAGCCTCCGGTACGACCTGCGCGGCACCTTCCCGGATCCGCCGACGTCGCGCCGGATGGGGTTGGGAGTGTTCCACCGGGTGCCGCGGCGCAACGCCGGCTTCGCCACACTGCTCGGCGTCATCCACACGCTGACGATGCTGGCGATGGCGGGGGCGGCCAGCCAGGGCGGCAACATCCAGCGGCTGTTCAGCATCCCGTTGGTGCTCATGCTCGTACTAATCATGGCCGGGACCGTCGCGTTCGCGAAACCGGACGGGCACGCACGGCATTGGGTCTTCGGGGTGGCGCACGGTCTGACCCAGATCGCGCTGGCCGTCGGCGGGACGTGGGTGTGGTTGCAGTTCCCGTTCCGGGACTGGCCATGGCCGGGACCTCTGGCGGTGGCCGCTCTCGCGTACGGTCCGTTGATCGCGATCGTCTCAAGCCAGGTGGTGGCGCTGTACCTGCTGATCGCCGCCCGTTTCGACGTGAACCTCAACGAGCTCTTCGCCGGTCAGGGCATCGAGGACGCCAAGAGTTTCCTGCGCATGCACATCACCCCGGACGGCTCGCTCACCATCCATCCCATCGGCGTCGACAAGATCTGCCACGAGTGGGTGGCCGACCCCGACGCCGAGCCCCACGCGCCCTGGTTGCGCCCGGCGACGCCGTTGACCGCACGCCACATCGAGCCCCCCATCGTCGTCGATTCCACCCCAGATCAAACCCGTTGAGGTGTACGCCGTGCGCCGCCCCCACCGGATCCACCCCGTCCCGCCTGTTCCGCGCGAGCCGCTACCCACTCGCGCCCGGCGGCGCGCCCGCCGGGCTGAGCTGCCCACGCACTCCCGGCGGCGAACCTGTCGCGCTGGATCAAGCCGGACACCCGGCCGGTTCCCTACCGTGAGGGCATGAACTCGTACCAGGGCAGTCGTGGCGTCGTGCTCATCACCGGCGCGAGCGCCGGTCTGGGTGAGGAGATGGCCCGGCAGTTCGCCGCCCTCGGCTACGACCTGGCGCTGTGTGCTCGCCGGGTGGACCGGCTGGAGGCGCTGCGCGCCGAACTCACCGGGTCCCGGGTGAGCGTGAAGGCGCTGGACGTGACCGACGACGAGGCGGTTTTCACGGTGTTCCGGGAGTTCGCCGCCGAGTTCGGCCGCATCGACCGGGTGGTGGTGAACGCCGGCCTGGGCAAGGGCGCCCCGCTGGGCACCGGCCGTCCGGACGCGAACCGGGACACCGCGCGGGTCAACTTCCTGGGGGCGTTGTCGCAGGCCGAGGCCGCGTGCGAGATCTTTCGAGCGCAGCACCGGGGCCACCTGGTGATCATCTCGTCGATGTCGGCGCTGCGCGGCATGCGCCGCTCGATGACGACGTATGCCGCCACCAAGGCGGGTGTCGCCGCCCTCGCCGAGGGTCTGCGTTCCGAGCGGATCCCCGGGGTGGACGTATCCGTCATCTACCCCGGTTACATCCGCTCGGAGATGAACGCACACGTCCAGCAGAAGACCCGGTTCATGGTCGACACCGCGACCGGCGTCCGCTCCATGGTCGCCGCCATCGAGAAACGCCGCCCGAAGGCCTACGTCCCAGCCTGGCCATGGGCCCCACTCAGCGTCGCCATGCGCGTCCTGCCACTGTCACTGGTCCGCAGACTGACCTGAAATCCACCATCGGCAAAACCCCCGACCGACCCCGGATCGTCAGTAAAAGCCCGACCACCCAACCCGAGCAACCCAGCCCCCCGGCCAGGGATCGTCAGTAAAAGCCCGACCGGGGGACCCGTGCGGCGTCAGCCGCCCGGGTCGGATCGTGCGGCGCCAGCCGCCCGATCAGGCTCGCGTAGAGCCGGCGTCAGCACGATCGACAGCACCAGCAGCATCGCCACCGCGAGCAGTCCTCGCGAGACCGTGTAATGGTCGCCGAGGAATCCGATCAGGGGTGGCCCGCCGAGGAAGGCGCAGTAGCCGATCGAGGCGACCACTCCGACCCGGGCGGGGGCGCGGGCCGGTTCGTCGGCGGCGGCGCTCATCCCGACGGGGAAGCCGAGCGACGCGCCGAGGCCCCAGAGCAGCGCGCCGGCGAAGGCGACCGGTGCGGACGGCCCGAACACGAAGATCAGCAGCCCGCCCAGGCCGGTCACCGCGAGGGCCCGCAGCACCGGGACGCGCCCGTAGCGGTCCAGCAGGTTGGGCCCGTACCACCGGCCGACCGTCATGGCGGCCAGGAACAGCGCGAACGCGAGTGTGCCGGTCGCCGCCGTGGTGCCGTAGTCGTCGATGAGGGCGATGCTGATCCAGTCGATGCCGGCGCCTTCGGTGAGCGCGAAGGCCAGCACGAACAGGCCGATCAGCAGGGTGCGCGGCTCTCGCCAGGCGGCCAGGGCGCTGAACGATCCGCCGCCGGTCTCGGGTTCGGTCTCGTCGGGCACGAACCCGCGGACCGCCACCACGACCGCGCCGGTGACGATCACGCAGCTGATCACCACATGCCAGGTGACGCCGATCCCGGCTTTGACCACGCCGGCTCCGACCAGTGCCCCGGCGACGGTGCCGACGCTGTAACCGGCGTGGAACCGCGACATGATCGACCGCCCGATGCGGCGTTCCACCACGGCGGCCTGCACGTTCATGGCGACGTCCCACGCGCCGGTGGAGAAGCCGTACAGGTAGAGCGCCACGACCACCGGGACGACGCCGAAGTGGTAGCCGACCGCCGCGGACGCCAGCGACACGCCCAGCATGACCGCCATGGTGCCGACCATGGCCCGCGAGCCGTACCGGTTGACCAGGTGCCCGGCCAGCGGCAGCGACGTGATCGAGCCGGCCGCGATGGCGAGCAGCACCAGTCCGAGTTGTGACGGTGTGAGCCCGAGGTGGTCGCGGATCTGCGGGATCCGGGAGGCGAAGCTCGCCATGGCGACGCCGAGAAAGATGAAGGTGATGTAGACGGAGCGGGTGCTGGACCGCAGCTCCGCCGTCTCGACTGTGCTCAAGCGAGGACCCCGTGTGATCGTGAAAACGTTCTCACCGGTCACGCTATCTAAACTTCGGGGTGTGCAGCAGGGGCCGAAGTGGGATGTCGCGGTGGTGGGGGCGGGCCCGGCGGGGTTGTCGGCGGCGGTTGCGGCGGCGTCCGCCGGGGCGAGAGTGATCGTGCTGGAGCGGGCCCAGCATCCCCGCTACAAGACGTGCGGCGGCGGCCTGCTGGGCGTGTCGATGCGCTTGAGCACGCCCCGGGTGGAGGTGCCCGCCCGGGACCGGATCCATGCGGTGACCTTCACCCACGACGGGCGGCGGAGCTTCACCCGCCGCTCCGCGGACGAGCCGGTCGTGACCATGGTCCGGCGCGATGACTTCGATCACGCCTGGTGCCGGGCCGCGGTCCGGGCCGGAGCGACGGTACGCCAGAACGCCCTGGTCCGGGCCGTCTCGCAGGACGACGGCGCGGCCACCGTGACCCTCGATGACGACAGCGCCGTGACGGCCCGGGTGGTGATCGGGGCGGACGGTTCGGCCGGGGTGACCGCGCGGCATGTCGGTGTCACCTTCGACCAGCAGGATCTGGGGCTGGAGGTGGAGTTGGCGGCGAGCGAGGGCGACCGGGACCGCTGGCGTGGCCGGCTGCTGCTCGACTGGGGCCGGGTGCCCGGCTCGTACGGCTGGCTGTTCCCGAAGGGTGACCAGCTCACCGTGGGCGTGATCATGGCGAAGGGCCGTGGCGCCGAGACCAAGCGCTACCTGCGCGAGTTCGTCGCCCGGCTAGGTTTGGCCGACCGTGTGGTGCTGCGCGACTCCGGTCACCTGACCCGCTGCCGCAGCGCCTCCAGTCCGGTCCGCCGTGGCCGGGTCCTGGTGGCCGGCGACGCGGCCGGGCTGTTGGAGCCGTGGACCAGGGAGGGCATCAGCTACGCGCTGCGTTCCGGCGCCTGGGCCGGCACGGTCGCGGCCGGGGGCGGCGACCTGACCGAGTACGACCGCCTGATCGCGGCGGATCTCGCTCCGGAGATGGCCGCCGGGCGCCGCCTGCTGGGGCTGTTCGGCCGTCATCCGGGGCTGGTGCACGCCGTGATGGCCAGTCCGCTGGGCTGGCGGGCTTTCACCGGGTTCTGCCGGGGTGACTTCTCGATGGCCGGGGTGTTGCGCCGCCGGGCGGTGGCCGCGGCGGTGAGCCTGTTGGGCGGGCGCTCCGGCCGGCCGGGCGGGCCCGGCCGGCCGGAGCACGGCTAACGGGATCGGAGCTGCCAGGGCGCCCATTGGACCGGCGCGGCGAAACCACCGCGCCGGGCGTCCCTGGCCCCGACCGGGGAGAGTGGTCCTTCCCGGCCGGATTTCACTCCGGAGCCGATCAGCCGGGTCTCGAACCAGGACCCGCCCAGCCCTCGGCGTACGCGTTCCCACAGCCCGCCTTCGATGAGCGCGTCGACGTGGGTGCGCAAGCGATCGATGAGGACTTTCGGGTCCTCGTCGCAGGTGTCGCAGGTGCAGGCCGGCAGCGATTCCTCCCACCATCGGCCGAGGCGCAGGCGTAGACCGGGGCCGGTGAAGTGGACCGCCAGCGGGGCCGCGGTGGGCATGTGGGGGATGAGCCGGACGGTCCGCGCGAGCGCCTCGTCGAGCCCGAGCGGTTCCTTGCTCTCCCGGCGTTCCACCTGGTAGCGCTCGGTGAGCTCGTCCAGCAGGGTTTCGGCCGCCTCGTGCAGCGTGGCGAAGCGGTCGGGGTCGGTGGTGTCCGGGTTGCCGTCCACCACTGCAGTATGCCGCGCTCGGCCCGCGGCATCCGGATGCTCCGGAGGAAGGTGAGTCATTCGTCGAAACCGAAGTCTCCGGCCTTGACTCCGGCCACGAACGCGTCCCACTCCTCCTTCGTGAAGTCGAGGGGTGCGACGCCGAGGTTCTTGCTGTCACGGATCAGGAATCGGTTCCCGATCCTGGCAACCTCGACACAGGTGCCGGTCGAACATCGTCCGCTCCGGCGCCACCGTGGCTCTTCCGTCGGTTTGATCATATGTGTGCACCTCCGTGACGGTTCGGAATCCACGGTATGCGAATGAACCGGACCCGGCCGGGCGCGTGCATGAATGAAAATGAGAAAATGCCGCTTATCCCACTGAATGTGAGATATGCGGCGGCAATTTAATACGATAAAACTGTTTTGCGAATACTTTTGGCCGGCCCGCTCTGCAAGAACGTGAGGTGCAGAGCGGGCGGGCCGACGACTTCAGAAGCGGAACTCGCCCGCGGCCACGCCCTCCACGAAGGCGTTCCACTCGTTCTGGTCGAAGCTGAGCGGGGCGGCCTCGGGGTTCTTCGAGTCGCGGATCAGGTACTGGTCGTTCACCTTGGCGACCTCGACGCAAGTCGACGTTCCGCACCGGCTGCTCTTACGCCAGGCGGGCACGTTCATCTCGTTGTGCATTGGGGACCTTTCAAAGGAATCATGTCATGTCATCAAAATCGTCTACCGGGACGGCCGGTCCGTATCGGCGCGCTCCAGCTCCTTGATCCGCCGTTCGATGAATTGGATCGTGTCCGCCTCATCCGCGGCCTCCTGCCAGACCCGGTCGTATCGCGCGCGGTGTTTCGCGGCCATCTCCTGGTCCTCGACCATTTCGTCATCCAGGCCGGTCTCTCTGTACAACACCTCGCCGCCGCCCAGCACGAGCAGGTCGAAGCTGGCGTTGTTGGTGACCGAGGCATCGAGTGAGAACGGCACCATCCGGACCCTGATGGAACCGTCCTCGGTATGCTTCTTCAGGTCGCGCAACTGCTCCGCGAAGACCGCCGGCCCGCCGACGGCGCGGCGGAGCACGGACTCGTCGACCATCAGCAGGATCTGCACGTCCCCGGCGCGGCCGAGCAGAGCCTCACGACGTTTCGTTCTGGCTTCGACCCGCCACCTGCGCTGGTCCTCGTTCAACTCGTCCTCATACCGGGCCATCAGCGCGGTCGCGTAGCCGCGAGTCTGCAGAGGGCCAGGTATGTAATAGATCGAGTAGGAGCGGATCTCCGCGGCCTCACTCTCGTACTCGATCAGTTTACGCAGGTCGTCGGTGAGGGTGTCGCGGAATTCCGGGGCCTGGTACCACGCTTTTCGCTGTCGGGTACGGGCGACACGGGCATCGGCGAGCAACGCGGCGACCGCCGCCTTGTCCTTGATTCCGAGGTAGTTCAACAGCGGTTTCAGATCGTTCGCGGAGATGCTGACATCGCCCCGCTCGATTCTGATGACCTTGCTGTGCGACCACTCCATCTCTTCGGCGACCTGATTTTGGGTGAGCCCGGCTCGCTCTCGCGCTTCACGAAGCGCGAGACGTACGCGCCGACGCGCGATGGTCGGCGAGTCACCCTCGGTCATGAGTCCTTCATCGTCGAAGTGTAGTGACGCTCTGTAGCGGCCGAGTCTTGGCCTGCGACCTCGCTGTCTGCCATCTGGCAATCAGCGAGGTCGCGGAACATCCTAGTACTGTCCTATCAGAACGACGGCTGCCGGGGGCGGTTTTGATCGAATAGCAACATCACCCGAGAGATTCTCGTGAACCCGCAGGTCACGCCGCTGCCAATCCGTAACCCCAGGGTGTGCGCCGAGTGTCCTCCATGGCCCGGCGCAAGGCTCGGCTCACCTGATTGAAGACCCTCGCGTCGGCGGACGAGTAGAGCACGACCGCGGTGCCCCGATACTGCGCGTGAAGCTCCCACCGCCCTGGCTCGCGCCAGAGCATGGCTACACCCGGTACTGCCAGGCCGAGAAGGACGAGCACATAGATCGCCGGATCCGGCAGCAGAACCCAGCCTGCTACCGCGGCGGCGAGGACTCCCGCGGCGAGGGCCGGGGCGTACGGGCGGATGCGAGAGGGCGCCTGCACCAGGCCGACGTTGCGCAGGTCGGAAACGGCGAACACCTGCGGGGCGGATTGGGGATGCCAGACGAACTGATCATCGGACACCAGGGCGTCCGGACCGCGATAGTAGATCCGTGTGCGCATGGCGAACTCCTCTTCGCTTTTCCTGCGAGGAGGGAAGGAGCGGGGCCACCATTGGCGCGAGAGACCCATTCCCGCCTCGTTCGAGTCGCAACGAACGAAGCCTCAGAGGCGGACAACGGCACCCGTTTGCCGCCGGGTGCCGTTGCTTGTCTCTCCCTCCAACTCCGCCCTTTGTTGCTCTCCTTGCAGTGAAGCACGCCACCCGGCAGTCCGCCATCACTCAATCTGCTATGTCGCAGATTGCGAACAAGCCGCTCAAGGCCGGTTTGGGCGCTTCATCGGCGGTGATCGAGGCGTTTGCCCGGCGAGAGGACCGGGTAGGCCAACCCCGAACATGGAGACGAACCTGTATTTCCGCAGGTGGGAGGGCGAAGACCGAATGGAGACCCGATTGAGTGTCGCGGGCCAGGCGGTGCAGCCGATTCTGGTGATGTTCCCGCTCGGCCTCTTCGCGATGGCGGTTATGTTCGATATGGCGGATTTGCTGGGTGGACCTACCATCCTGGGCGCCCTGGCGTACTGGAACATCGTGGCCGGTCTGATCGGCGGCACGCTCGTGACGGCGGCCGGCACCGTCGACGTGATGTTCGCCCGCCGCTCCCGGGACCGCCGCCTCGGCGTGCTGCGCGGCCTGCTCAACGTGGGTGTGCTCGTGGTGTTCGCGGTCATCGCCATGCTGCGCGTCCGCGAGCCCGAGCGGGTGGTGAGCGGCGGCCTGTTCGCCGTCGAGCTGCTCGCCCTGGCGCTGGCCGGGTTCGGCGCGTGGTTCGCCGGAGAGGTGGCCAACGGCCGGTCGCCCGCGTTTGCCCGGGCCGCGGTCGGGAACCGGAACTACTGACGGAACAAACCCCCGGCAGCCGGAAGGAGCCCGACCATGACCGCATCGATCAAGGGAAAGCGTGTGGCTTTCCTGGCGACCGACGGGGTGGAGGAGATCGAGTACACCGAACCCCGTAAGGCCGTGGAGAACGCCGGTGGCCGCGCCGAACTCCTCTCGATCGAGGACGGCGAGATCCAGGCGGTCAACCACCTGGACAAAGCCGGGACGTACCGGGTGGAGAAGAACGTGCGCGAGGCAGACCCCGCCGACTACGACGCCCTCGTGCTGCCCGGCGGCGTCGCCAACCCCGACTTCCTGCGCGCCGACGCGGACGCCGTCCGCTTCGTCCGTGAGTTCGTCACCACCGGCAAACCGGTCGCGGCGATCTGCCACGGGCCGTGGACACTGGTCGAGGCGGGCGTGGTCGACGGCCGCACCCTGACCAGCTGGCCCAGCCTGCGCACGGATCTGGTGAACGCGGGCGCCACCTGGGTCGACGAGCAGGTCTTCGTGGACGACGGGTTGATCACCAGCCGGAAGCCAGACGACCTGCCCGCCTTCTGCGAGGCGCTGCTCGACGCGATCTGATCCGAGACGCCGGCGCCGCAGTTGGCGGCAGTGCTCGCCGGCGGGCTCCGCCCGGCATCGGAGCGTTGATTGAAACACCACCGCCGGGCTTCGTGCTCGACCCGCTTACGGCGAGAGCCTGCTCGTACAGAGGGATGGCACGACCCAGGCCACCCGCAGCCTGGCAGGCGCCGGCGAGGTTGTTGACCGAGGTCAGAGTGTCGGGGTGATCGTCGCCGAGAACCCGGCGCCGATCGGCGAGAGCCTGCTCGAACAAAGGGATGGCACGACCCAGATCACCCGCCGACCGGTAGGCGTAAGCGAGGTTGTTGACCGAGGTCAGAGTGTTCGGGTGATCGTCACCGAGAACCCGGCGCCGATCGGCGAGAGCCTGCTCGAACAAAGGGATGGCACGACCCAGATCACCCGCCGACCGGTAGGCGTAAGCAAGGTTGTTGACCGAGGTCAGAGTGTCGGGGTGGTCATCGCCCAGAATCCGCCGCCGATCGGCGAGAGCCTGCTCGAACAGGCCGATGGCACGACCCAGATCACCCGCCGACCGGTAGGCGCCGGCGAGGTTGTTGACCGAGGTCAGAGTGTCGGGGTGGTCATCGCCGAGAACCCGCCGCCGGTCGGCGAGAGCCTGCTCGAACAGGAGGATCGCCGCACGCACGTCACCCTGGCCCTCCAGGAACAACCCGTGTCGGTTGTTGAGGAACGCGGTCGTGGTGACAAGGTCGTTGTCGGCTGCCTGCGAGGCGGACCTCGTCGCGGCGTTCAGGTGGGGTAGCAGACGACGCCACCGCGGCCACTCGGCCGGATCCTGCCAGTCCGGCAGCACCGCGGCGAGCGCCCTCAGAGCAGCCATGTGCGCGGCGGTGATGTCATCGGCCTGCCGATACGGATCACCGGAGTCCGGGGTACGGGCGACCGCCTGCACCAGGCGGTGCACCGAGATCGTCCCCACCCCCGCATTGAGAGTGATCATGTTGTAGGCCGCCAGCCGGCCCAACGCCCGCCGGGTCGCCGGCTCACCCTCCCCGATACCGTCGACCAGGCCACGAGCGATGTCGTCCGGGGCATACCAGGCCAACACCCGCAACAGCCGCTCCGGCAGATCATCACCACCCGCCCTGAGCGCGTCGAGGGTGACCCGCCAGATCCGCGCGACCGTACGCTCGGCTCTACGGTTCTCACCCCCGTCACGGAACATGTCCGCCGGATAGGTCTCCCACAACCGCAGATAGTCCCGCCCGCCGGTACCGGTCTCGGCCATGTACGCGCCGGCCTGCTCCACCGCCAGCGGCAGCAACCCCAGCACGGTACAGACCGCTTCCGCCTCAACCCGGTCGACGGCGACACCATCACGCGCGGCGAGCCCCGTCAGCAACTCGACCGCCGCATCCACCGGCAGCACATCCAACCGGAGCGTGGACACCAGCCGCGGCCAGCCGGTCGCCCGGCGACTGGTCAGCACCATCCGCCCGCCCACCCGATCCGGAGCCACCCGGGCGAACAACCCCGCCAGATCCCCCGGATCCGTCACATTGTCCAAAACCAGCAGCCACCCCGCATGAACGGCCAGCCAGCCCAGCGCCCGCTCGCGCAACGCCTCCGACGGCAACACCTGCGACAACCCCGGCTGCAACGCTCCCGCGAACGCCACCAAACCGGCATCCACACCCGCCGCACTGTCCGCGGTGATCCACCACACCGGCGCGAACCGATCCCGATGACCGGCCGCCCAATGCGCGACCAGAGTGCTCTTACCGATCCCACCCAGCCCGTGGACGGCCTGCACCAGCACCAGCGGATCAGCAACAGCCGCATCCAGCAGCCGCAACTCCTCACCCCGGCCCAACAACAAACCATCAGCCATCGGCAGATGACACATCCCGGCCGGCGCCGGCACCTCCGCCACGGGCGTCAACGCCTCCGCCGGCACCATCGCACCGTTCTCGATCGCCTGCTGAATGATCAACGCGTCCGCACCAGCCGACACGACCCCCGAACTGTCGCCGCCGATCGTCACCGACGACCCCGGCGAGGTCGGCAAATCAGGCGCGGGCCAGCGCCACGACCAGCGGCTCACCTCTGATGCTGCGTGATCTGCGCACCGTCACCAGTCGAGATGATCCCGGAATTGTCGCCACCGACGTTGACTCCCGGACCAGACGGGGGCGGAGACGACGAACCCGGACGGGCCAGCACCACAGCCGCGATCGCCACAACCAGACTCGCCACCCCGGCCAGCCAACTCGCGGTCTCGACACCCTCGGAGCCGAACAACCACGCTGACACCCCGAGCCCAGCAGCGGCCACCACACCAACCACCAAGATCACCCAGTGTCGCGCTCTCATCACGACATCATCGCCCCCACCGCAACTCGAAACCATCAACCGACCGCCCAATCCACACCGGACTCCCTGACCGCCAGGCGGTTCCAGGTCAGCAGTTGGTCTCATCGATGACTACGGTCGTTTCATGGCGCATGACAGCGGTCGGAGCCGGCGTGGCACGCCTGAGGAGCGCGAGGCGGCAGCAGCGAAGTACCGGGAAGCGATCGAACGACTCCAGAGGACGGCGTACTGGAATCTGCGATCGTCCATCGCCGGCCTGTGCGTCTTTCTCGGGTTCTTCGGTGCCCTGTCCATCTATCACGGTGGGAACGACGGCGCCCGGCTCGCGCCGACCCTGGTGTGCGTTCTCGGCGGGATCTGCGGCGCGGGTGTCTACTTCAGCCGGCCGTATCCGCGGGTGGTTCGCTGGCTTCTGCTGGCGGCGGTCTCGCTCACCGGTTTGGGGCTGGCAGGCCTGGCGATCGTGGTGGGAAATGGCTCCTGATCGTTGCGGGCGGCCGTTTGACGACAGGCGGCTCAATGGGGAAAGCCCAGGTCGTCGACCTGGGCTTTCATTCTTCAATCGGCGCGGTCCAGGCGCTTGGCCAACAGGTTTTCCCCGTGCAGGAAATCGCCCGTGTCGTGGAAACCGTTTCGCCGGTAGAGCGCCCAGGCGTGTTCGTTGCCCGCCTTCACCGCCAGCCGAACCGTTTCCGCCCCCGTCTGCCGGGCCCACCGCTCGACCGCGTCCAGGATGTGGTCGCCCACGCCCCGGCCACGCCCCGCCGGCGCCACGTACATCGAGATCAGCTCCACGACGCCGTCCTGGTCGGTGGGCATGCCGCTGGCCATGCCGACAGGCTGCCCGTCGAGCGTCGCCACCACGTTGTACGAGCCGGGGACGGCCAGCCGGGAACGCCAGCGTTCCTCACGGTCGCCATCGCCCTGCCAGTCCGCCAGCCGGGCGCAGAAGGCCTGCGGCGCCTCCGTCAGCGCGGCCAGCCGCAGTTCCCGCCAGATCTTCCAGTCGCCCTCGTCGAGCGCACGCGTTTCAATCATGGCCGAAGGCTGCCGTAGATCCATGGACGAATACAATGCGTTAATGACCGAGACGTGCCCGCAGTGTGACGGGGAGCTTCGGCCTCTCGGGTTCTTCCTGTGTCTTCGCAAGGAGGATGAGAAGCGGGTCTGCCGTACCCCGTTTCGGTGCCTCGCCTGCCGGCGGGTGTGGAGCCGCTGGGCCGACCGGGCCGACCCATTGGAGCTGGACGAACTGCTGCCGCCTCGGAGATGACCGGCCTACTCGGCGTTGTAGTGGGCGTCGTGGGCCTGGCGTGGGGCGCACGCCGAGGCACGACTGCAGGAACAGCGGGATCCGTCGGCATCCATGCGAACGACGACCGCGTCCTTCGGCACGCTGTGGGCCACCACCCGGCCGTCGCCCTCGGGGGTCGTCACGCGGGACCCGATGGCCGGGGCCGAGGCCTGGAACTGTTGGTACAGCGGGTGCTCATATTTGAGACAACACATCAGGCGGCCGCACGCGCCGGAGATCCGCAACGGGTTCAGAGGGAGATCCTGATCCTTCGCCATGCGGATGGTGACCGGCTCGAAATCGGTCAGGAAGGTGGCACAGCACAGGTCGCGGCCGCATGAGCCGATGCCGCCCTGGACCCGGGCCGAGTCGCGGGCCGAGAGCTGGCGCAACTCCACCCGGCAGTGCAGGGTGGCGCCCAGGTCGCGGACCAGCGAGCGGAAGTCGACCCGGTGCGGGGCGGTGAAGTAGATCGTGGTGCGGGCGCCGCCGTTGCCGGGCTGGTCCATGACGTGGTCGACGGCGACGACCTTCATCGGCAGGTCGTGGGCTTTGATCAGCTTCTTGGCGGCGACCTTGGCCTCGGCCTTGCGTTTGCGGAGCTGCTCGTCGCGGCGCAGGTCACGGTCGTCGGCGAGGCCGGCGACCTTGGGGAACCCGGAGGTGTCCTCGTCGACCCATTGCGGTGCCCAGACGCACTCCGCCACCTCGGGACCGTCGTCGGTCGGGACCAGGACGCGGTCGCCGACGGCCGGGGTGAAGCCGGCTGGATCGAGGTAGTAGAGGCGGCCGTACCGGTTGAAGCTGACCGCGCACAGCATGCCCATGCGATCAACCCTACGACGGTTCGCAAGCTGCACCAAATGCCGGGTTTGAACTACCCGCGCGGGTTGTCGCATAGATGCCGCGCAACCGGCCTCATCGACCCTCGTTGGCCAGTCCCGTAGACGCCGCACGCCTCGAAAGGACTTCCCATGAACCCCGCCAGGTCGGTGGCCGCAAGTGTCGTCACGCTCGGGTTCCTGACCACTCCCGCGCCGGCCTACGCTGTGCCGGCTACCTGCGAACAGCCGGCACCGTATGCCGCACAGTCGGCGGCTGAACTGCTCCGGATCGATCGGCTCGAGCTCGGTGCGGCGCCCGGGATCGCCAACCTGCGTGGGGCCGAGCCGGACTCCGGTGAGGGCGGCCCACAGGCCGGGAGCGGCGGCAGTCCGGCGTCGGATGCCGGTGGCGGAAAGACGGACGCTCATCGTAGGGGCAGCGCGACGGGCTCCGGCGGGCCGGGCGCCGCGGGCACGCCTGGGACCGCAGGGGCGGGCAGGCCAGGTAAGGCGAGCTCCGGCGGGCCGGGCATGGCCGACTCCGGCGGGTCCGGCGCGGCAATCGGGTCCAGTGGGCCCGGCGCGCCCGATTGGTCCGGCGCGGCCGGCGGGAACGGCACGGCCGGCGGGAACGGCACGGCCGGCGGGAACGGCACGGCCGGCGGGAACGGCACGGCCGGCGGGAACGGCACGGCCGGCGGGAACGGCACGGCC